>NZ_SBIR01000013.1:0-129792 GCF_004521895.1 Halorussus marinus | reverse complement strand
CGGTGAAAGGCGAGCGGGTGTCGACGGGGCGCCGGAAGTTCGGGGTGGTGGCTGGCGACGGGGCCAAGACCGCGATCAACACCAGCCTGAACGCCGGGGTGAAGCTGTCGGCCGGCGCCACCACCGCACCCGGCGAGACCCTCACTCGCGATCGGTGATCGGAGTCGCGAGCGCACCTCTCAGTCGGGGTCGCCGACCTCGGTCACCTTCGCGGTGTGCCACGCGTTCGCCGCGAGGTCGTCGAACGCGCCGCGGGCGGCCGGGCCCATCGCGAACTCGCCGTGGTAGGCGTCGGGCTCGCCCGCCGCGCCGGTCGCGGTCCGGACCGCGTCGGCGATCGACTCGTAGTTGTCGCCGATCACGTCGCCGATCAGGACGGGCAGGCCCGCGCGCTCACAGAGCTCCCGGGCGGCCTCGCGACCGACGTACACCCGATCGGCCGGCCGGTCGGCGAAGACGAGCGCGAACGGCGTTTCGCCGAACTGGGCGTCGAGGAACGAGCGGGCTGACTCCTCGCCCCACGCGATGGCGCCGACGCCGTCGAGTCGCCGGAGCGCCGAGGCGGCCGCCGAGCAGAACGGACACTCCCCGTCGTAGACGAGCACGGCCTGATAGTCGGACATGCGCGTGCGTACGACCTCGGGGGACAAAAGCGGAGTCGCCGGCTGTCCTCAGCGTTTCGATCGGCCCGGGGGTTCGTCGATCGCCGCCCGATGGTCCAGCATCTCGTCGTACTGACACGCCCGGATCCGCAGGTCCGACTCGGGCGTGGCGGTGCAGGGCAGGATGAGATCGGCCTCGGCGTCGGCCTCGAAGTAGCGCCGGGCGTCCGACTGGTCGACCTCGCCCGCCAGCAGTTCGGCGGCGCAAGTGGTACACCACCCCTGCTGGCAGTCCGCTGGGAGCCAGACGCCGGCGTCGCGGGCGGCCGCGAGGACGTACTCGGAGTCGGCGACGTCGAGTTCGACCGTCTCGCCGGCCGCGGCCGCGTCGCAGTCTTCGGGAACTTCGATGACGACGCTGTAGGTACTCACGCGCTCGGATACCGGACAAACGCGGATGAAAGTGTCGGCCGGAGCGTGCCGGCGTCGGCCGGCCGGCGACCGTCGATCCCGGCGGTCGGTCGGCGGATTCGGACTCCGGCGAGGCGCCTCCGAGCCGTCAGGCCGAGTCGTTGATCCGGCGGTTCGTCGAGTACGGCGCGTCGCCGGGTTCGCCCCGGACGAAGTGGCCCGCGGGATTGATCTCGCCGTCGCGCTCCATGCTGAGGAGCTCGATGAACCACGCCTCGTGTTCGACCTCCTCCTGGAGGATGCGACTCGCCATGTCGTAGGTCCGCGGGTCCTTCCCGTGGGTCATGTCGCAGATCTCGCTCCAGGTCCGGATCGCACACCGTTCGGCCTCGAGCAGGACTTCGAGGATGCCCTCGGCGTCGAGCTGTGAGAGGTCCGGCGTCTCGCCCTCGAACGGCACCGGGAGTTCGGCGTGCGGACACGACGCCCGCCCCATGAAATCGCCGATGTCGCCGGGCAGGCTCCCCCCGAGTTCGTACACCCGGGGCGCGACGAGCTCGAAGTGTGCGCGGTCTTCGAGCCGGGCGTCCTCGGTGATCTCCTTGTAGTCTTCGTGGCCCGCGAGATGCATCCGGAGATTCGTGTAGTAGTAGTACGTGCTGAACTCCGCGCCGATCGCGTCGATGAGCCGCTCGCGGAGTTCCTCCGGGTCGAGCCCGCGCTCGCGAAGCGCCTCCATCCCCACGCGCTTGTCGGTCGATCCCGGTTCGACGCTGCCTGAACCGTGCCGTCGGTCGTCGTCTGCCATGTGTTCTCCCCCGACGCACGGCACGACTCAGACGCCCTTAATGGTTCTTCCCAGCGAGGAAACACGAGTCGACGGGCGCGAGGAGTTCGAGACGGCGTCCGGTCGGGGTCGGGACACGTCGTGTGCGCCGAATTCGGGCCGTGAAAAACGCTTAACTGCGCTCCGGCGGCCCCGAGACGGTCGGCGCCGGGTGCGAGACCGTCGACGTGTCGGTCGGCGACCGCGCCGAGGGCGCCCTCACGGTCACACTCTCGCGACCCGACGCCCGAAACGCGCTCGACGCCTACCTCGAAGACCGCGAGCCAGAGTGCGACGAGAGGTGATCAGCGCATCAGTTCGCCGCCGTTGACGTTGAGCGTCTCGCCGGTGACGAACCCGGCGTCACGGAGGTACGCCACCGCGTCGGCGATGTCGGCCGGCTGGCCGTAGCGCTCGACCGGGATCGCCGCCAGTTCGTCTTCTTTCTCGTCTTCGGTCCGGTCGGCGGTCATGTCGGTCTCGACGTGGCCCGGCGCGACCGCGTTGACCCGGATCTCGGGCGCGAAGTCGCCGGCGTGGCTCTTGGTCAGCCCGAGCAGGCCGGCCTTCGAGGCGGCGTAGTGGCACTCGACCGGCGCGCCGGTGTACGCCAGAATCGAGGAGACGTTCGCCACCGACGGCGTCGGGGCGTCGTCGGCCTCCCGGTCGGCGGCCTCCCGGAGGTGGGGCAGGGCGGCTTTCGTCACGTTGAACGCGCCGTTGACGTTGGTGTCCATCACCTGATCGAAGTCCTCGGGCGAGAGCGACTCGGTGTAGACGTGCTGGTCGACGCCCGCGTTGTTCACGACGTGATCGAGCCCGCCGAACGCCGAGACGGCCTCCGCGACGAGGTCGTCGGCGTCGGCCGGGTCGCCGACGTCCGCCCGAACCGCGATCGCGTCGGCGTCGGTCTCGGTCTCGATGCGGTCGAGGACCGACCGCGCTCGGTCGCCGCTCTGTACGTAGTTGACAGCGACGTCGTAGCCGTCGCGTGCGAACCGCTCGGCGATCGCCTTCCCGATGCCTCGCGAGGAGCCGGTGACGAGTGCTGCTGGCATACCGACACCCGGGGTCCCCGGGACCTTGACGCTTATGTCTGATCGGCGTCACTGACCAGACGTGACCGACCCCGATCGGACCTCCGACGCCGACCTCGAGGACCTGCTCGACGAACTCGAAGAGCTAGAGGACGCCGTCGACGACCCCCACGAGCGCGAGCAGGTCAGGGAGACGATCCGGGTCGCCCGTCGGGTCCAGCCGTCCGCGTTCGGCCGGGTCATCCGGGGGTTCGACCGCCACGACGCCGCCGAGGCGCTGGTCGGGAGCGTCGTGTTCGGCATCCCCATGCTGGTCGAAGGCGGGACGCTCGAAATCGGGGAGTTCGTCGCGGCGAACCCGACCTCGCTGGTCGTCACCCTCGCCGGTGCCGTCGGCATCGTGATCGGACTCCTCTACGTCGCCGAGATCCAGCAGGTCGAGATCCACCGGCCGCTGTTCGGCGTGATTCCCAGACGCCTCGCCGGGGTGCTGGGGATCTCGTTTCTCACGGCGACCGCGACCATGACGGTCTGGGGCCGGGTCGACTGGGCCGAGCCGTGGCTCGCGGTGTGTCAGGTGAGCGTGACGTTCACCGCGATGGCGATCGGGGCCGCGCTCGGCGACATTCTGCCGGGGTCGTGAGTCGAGTTCGGCAAATTCGGAAGCGTCGCGGGCCGTACCCGGGGGACACAAAGTATATCAGCGTGGTGCGGGTAATGGTATCTGTTCCCATAGTGGTTCGTGGTGACGCATGATAGAATGTCCACACTGCGGTTCCGAACTGAATCGGCGGACTAACTCCCAGACACAGCGGAACGGCGACCCCCTCGGACGCAAGAGCCCGGGCTCGGAACTGGTGTCGTGTCCGGACTGCGACGGCGTGATCGACGGCTTCTCCCCGCACTGATCACCGAGCGCCCGTTTTCTCGTCGAGTACTACCGTCGAGCCCGGCCCGTCGCGGGACCGGTATCGCCGATCTCGGGGGGGCGCCGCCACAACAATAAGGAGCGTGAAGCCGTATACAGTGACGCATGACGAACGAAGAGATCACGCGCCTGCTCAAGAAGGCGTACAGCGACGAGATAGAGACGGTGATGAACTACCTCACGAACTCCATCGTGCTCGAAGGGGTCAGCGCCGAGGAGGTCAAAGAGAGCCTCGAAACCGACATTCAGGAGGAGCTTGGCCACGCCGAGCAGCTCGGCAACCGACTCAAACAACTCGACGAGCGCCCGCCGGCCTCCTACGACTTCGAGGCGCGCCAGGAGAGCCTCCAGCCCCCAGAGGACTCGACGGACGTGCTCTCGGTCATCAACGGCGTGCTCGACGCCGAAGAGGACGCCATCGAGACGTACCGGGACCTCGTCGACGCCGCGACCGACGGCGACGACCCGGTGACCGAGGACCTCGCGGTCACGATCCTGAGCGACGAGGAGGCCCACCGGACGGAGTTTCGGGGGTTCCGCCGCGAGTATCAGGACTGAGGACGCGACCGGCGGGCCGGCGGCCTTTTTTCGGCGGTGTCACTCCAGAGCGCGTTCGCGCCACGCCACCAGATCCGCCCGATCGCGGGTATCCTCCGGGAGTTCGTCGAACCACCCGGCGTGGGTGATCTCGCCGTCGGGGTCCGAGACTGTCGGCCGGGCCGACTCCGCGCGGGCTTCGAACAGCGGAAGCGCGCCCCCCGTCGCGTGGTCCTCCCACTCGATGTCGACCCGTATCGACAGCGCGACCCCGTCGAACTCGGCGTCGACGCCCGCCTCCTCGCCGAGTTCGCGCTCGGCGAGCGTCCGGAACCGCCGCCGGGAGACCCGACGCCGGTGGGTCCGTTCGAGGAAGTCCTCGTGGGCCTCGGTCAGTCGGTGGTGGACGCGCTCGGCGCGCTGGTCGGCCCGGTCGCGAGATACCAGAGGTCGTCGACCGTCGTCATCGGTCGGGCGGTCGGGACGAGACGACTGGAACCGGGCGGCCGAACGGAGTGAGCGGAACGCTCAGATGCCGATTGTACCCCGAGAGACCGAATAAGTCTTCGGTCACCCGGACGAAAGAATGGGCGCAGTTCGGCGCGATCGAGGGCCCTCGGAGCGGCCCCGAGCCGCGAGCAGGCCCAACGCTTTTGATAGCTTGCGGAGTCTGTGTAGACGTGCGAAACGGTGCGATCCTCCTCGGCGGACTCGCGCAGGCGGTGGTCGTCGGGGTCCTCCTCGTGGTAATCCGGCCGCCGATGGCGGTCTACGCCGCGACCCCGGCGGTCGCCGGCGCGGTCGGCGGGCTCGCCAGCGATCGGTTCCAGTCGGAGTACGTCGACTCGGGCGGTGCAGGACTGGTCGGCGGGTTGCTGTCGCTCGTGGTCGTCGGGGCGGTCTCGTGGCGGAACTTGGCCGCGCTCCCGCGGGCGGTCCAGATCGACCTGACGCTGCTGACGGTGGTGTGGAGCTTCGTGGCGCTCGCGTTCCTGTTGCCGGCCTGTCTGTTCGTCAGCGTGCTGGTCGGGCAGTTCGGCGTCGTCTTGCGGGAGACGCTGTCGGCCCAGTGAATCGTCGGGCGGCGTCGCGGTCGAAATCGAGCCGCTTTTACCCCGCGCCGGGTTACTCGAAGCCATGAGCTTCGACAAGGAAGACCGCGTCGTGTTGCACGACGAACACAGCGACTACGACGGGCAGGAAGGCGAAATCACGCAGGTCATGGACACGATGTTCGGCGACAGCACGTACACCGTGAGCTTCGAGGACGGCCAGGAGACCGGCATCCCCGAGGACTCGCTGGAAGCCGCCGAGGAGTAACGACTTTTTCACTCCCCGGTACGTACGCCTCCCAATGGCAGAAGTCCCGTTCCACTACGTCGATCTGCGCGCGTTCTGCTACGCCACCGAAGACGACAAGCGCGTCGAGCAGGCGCTCCGGACGTTCCTCCCCGAGGAGATCGAGATCGAGCGCGCCGAGAGCGAGGGCCACCACGGCGACCGCATCGTGGTGCTGTCCTCGCGGGTCGAGACCGCCGACGAGATGCGCCACGTCCTCTCGAAAGTGGCGGAGCTCCCGGACGCAGAGAGACTGCTCTCGGAACTCGACGAGCGAGTCGACGACAACTGCTCGCTTTTCTTGCGGTTCGACAAACAGGCGGCCTACCGCGGGGAGATCGCGCTCGGGGAGGGCATCACGTTCCGTGCGAAAGTCGAGGCCTACCCCGCCGAGAAGGCGGCCGCGGTCGAGAACGCCCGCGAGGCACTCTCGGCGCTGTGAGGGCGGACGATCGGGGACTTCGGCCCGGTTCGGGACGCCGTCGCTCGACGGTCGGGTGAGGGCGATAGCCGTCACCTCCGGTTCGTGAGTATAAGGTCCCTTAATCAAACATAGTGTCTTAGATGACGTTGACGTCTTGCGGTTTTGCTCGCGACGAGCGCGATCGGCGACTCGAATCGTCGGGTCGCGATCTGTCGCAGCGGTACGCTTAAATAGGAGAGTGGCCCGAGATAGGAGTACAATGTCCGACAACGACATGTCCTCCTCCGGTACCAGCCGGGGGGATCGAGTTCTTCGAGGGCACGTTAGCTTCCACTACTGACGTCGACTCCGCGCGGGTCTTCGATACGACCCTGCGCGACGGTGAACAGGCACCGCGGACGTCTTTCTCCTACGACGAGAAACGCGCCATCGCCGCGACCTTGGACGACATGGGTACCCACGTAATCGAGGCTGGGTTCCCGGTCAACTCCGACGCCGAGTTCGAGGCCGTCAGCGACATCGCCGCGAGCACGAACACGACCGTCTGCGGGCTGGCCCGCGTGGTCGACAAGGACGTGGAGGCCGCACTCGACTCCGGCGTCGAGATGGTCCACGTCTTCGCCTCGACCAGCGACGTCCAGCTGGAAGACTCCATGCACGCCACCCGCGAGGAGGTCGTCGAGCGCTCGGTCGCGGCGGTCGAGCGCGTCACGGAGGCGGGCGCGACAGCGATGTTCTCGCCGATGGACGCCACCCGAACCGACGAGGACTACCTCGCCGAGGTGGTCGAGGCGGTCTCGGAGGCGGGCGTCGACTGGATCAACATCCCCGACACCTGCGGGGTCGCCACGCCGGCGCGGTTCGCCGAACTGGTGACGACGGTCGACGAGCACACCGACGCGCGCATCGACGTCCACACCCACGACGACTTCGGGATGGCGTCGGCGAACGCAGTCGCCGGCTTCGAGGCCGGCGCCGATCAGGCGCAGGTCTCGGTCAACGGGATCGGCGAGCGCGCGGGCAACGCGGCCTACGAGGAGGTCGTGATGACCGTCGAGAGCGTCTACGGCGTCGACACCGGTATCGACACGACCCGGATCACCGAGCTGTCGCGGGCGGTCGAGGAGTACAGCGACGTCCCGGTGCCCGCCAACAAGCCGATCGTCGGCGACAACGCGTTCGCCCACGAGAGCGGCATCCACGCCGCGGGCGTCATCGAGAACTCAGACACCTTCGAGCCGGGCGTGATGACTCCCGAGATGGTGGGGGCAACGCGGGAGTTCGTCCTGGGCAAACACACCGGAACGAACTCGGTCCGCAAGCGACTGGAGGACTCGGGCTTCGAGCCGACCGACGACGAGGTCCGGGAGATCACCCGCCGGGTGAAAGACTACGGCGCCGAAAAGAACCGCGTCACGACGACCGACCTCGAACGGTTCGCCCGCGAGGCCGGCGTCGCCCGCGAGGAAACGGAGGTCAGCGCCTGATGGCGCCTCGCCGGTTCGCCCCCGTCCGACAGCCGCGCGCGGCGGTCGCCGTCGTTCCGGCGGGTCGCCGGCCCGGCGTGGCAACCCCGCGCGCTTCGGGCAACCGTTGCCGAGCGGGCAAGAGTTATTACAGTGGGGCCCGGTACCATTCGACTACAGATGCGACGGTCACTCGCCACTCGGCCGCTGGCCCGCACGGGGAGCGGCGTGGCCGTCGAGCGCGTGATTATTGTAGGGGCTTGAGCCCCTACTACACCTCTTTTCCGACCCGACTCGCCGCATCGATTCCGAACAGCACGCCGCGCGCTCGACAGATGAATTCGACACACGACGCCAGAACCCAGACGTATCGCACACAGCCAACCCCGGAGGTGAGCCGACCGTGAGCGACCCGGTCAGCCCATCGTTCGACGCCGAAACCGAAGCCGAAGCCGAGTTAGAGCCAGAGCCCGGCGAGGACCCGTCGGCGACCGACGCCGAGCCGGGTCGGACCGGCGCCCACTCGGTCGTCGCGGCGCTCGAAAACGCCGGCGCGGAGGCCATGTTCGGCGTGCAGGGCGGTGCGATCATGCCCGTCTACGACGCGCTGTACGACTCGGACCTGCGCCACGTCATGATGGCCCACGAGCAGGCCGCGGCTCACGCCGCCGACGCCTACGGCATCGTCTCGGGCACGCCGGGGGTCTGTCTGGCGACCTCCGGACCGGGCGCGACCAACCTCGTGACCGGGATCGCGGACGCCGACATGGACTCGGACCCGATGGTCGCGCTCACCGGGCAGGTGCCGACAGACTTCGTGGGCAACGACGCCTTCCAGGAGACCGACACCACCGGCGTCACCGCCCCGATCACGAAGACGAACTACTTCGCCGACCACGCCGACACGGTCGGCGACACCGTTGGGGAGGCGTTCGCCTACGCCGCCGCGGGGCGACCGGGCCCGACGCTGGTCGACCTCCCCAAGGACGTGACCCAAGACGAGACCGCGGTCGAGCCCGGGGACGCGACCGTCCCGGACACCTACGACCCCCAGACTGAGGCCGACGACGAGGCGGTCGCCGAGGCGGCCCGACGGCTCGAACGCGCCGAAAAGCCCGTCGTCCTCGTCGGCGGCGGCGTCATCAAGGGCGACGCCACCGAGGAGTTGCGGGCGTTCGCCCGCGAGTACGAGATCCCGGTCGCGACCTCGATGCCCGCGGTCGGCGCGTTCCCCGAGGACGACGACCTCTCGCTGGAGATGGTCGGGATGCACGGCACCGGCTACGCCAACATGGCGACGACCCACTGTGACGTGATGCTCGCGGTCGGCACCCGGTTCGACGACCGGCTCACCGGCGGGGTCGACACGTTCGCGCCCGAGGCCGAGGTGCTCCACGTCGACATCGACCCCGCGGAGATCTCGAAGAACGTCACGGCCGACGTGGCGCTGATCGGCGACGCCGCCACCGTCCTCGACCAACTCGACGCCGAGATGGAGCGGGCCCCTGACTGCCGAGAGTGGCGCTCGCAGTGCTGGACGTGGAAGAGCGAGTACCCGATGGACTACGCCACGCCCGACGACGAGCCCCTCAAGCCCCAGTTCGTCGTGGAGGCGTTCGACGAGGCGACCGGCGACGACACCATCGTCACCACCGGCGTCGGCCAACACCAGATGTGGGCGGTCCAGTACTGGACGTACACCGAACCCCGGACGTGGGTCTCCTCTCACGGGCTCGGGACGATGGGCTACGGCCTGCCCGCGGCCATCGGCGCGAAGTTCGCCGCCGACGACGACCAGCAGGTCGTCTGCTTCGAGGGCGACGGCTCGTTTTTGATGACGATGCAGGAGCTGTCGGTCGCGGTCCGCGAGAACCTCGACATCACCGTCGCGGTGCTCAACAACGAGTACATCGGGATGGTCCGACAGTGGCAAGACGCCTTCTACGACGGCCGCCACTCGGCCTCGGAGTACAACTGGTGCCCCGAGTTCGAACCCCTCGCCGAGGCGTTCGGCGCGCAGGGCTTTACCGTCTCGGACTACGACGAGGTGGCCGACACCGTCGAGGCCGCGCTGGCCTACGACGGCCCGTCGGTCGTCGACGTCCGCATCGACCCCGCGGAGAACGTCTACCCGATGGTCCCGAGCGGCGGGGCAAACGGGAAGTTCGCCCTCTCGGAGGACCAGCTATGACCGAAGGCCTCCAAGGTCCGGCGCCCGACGAGCGCCCGCACCCGGACGGTCGGCGCACCAAGCAGGGAACCCGGATCGACCCCGAGGTCGAGGCCGAGCAGGACACCCGGACCGCGGTCGTCTCCGCGCTGGTCGAACACGAGCCCGGCGTGCTCGCGAAGGTCTCCGGGCTGTTCTCCCGGCGCCAGTTCAACATCGAGAGCCTGACGGTCGGACCGACCACCGTCGAGGGCAACGCCCGGATCACGCTCGTGGTCGAGGAGACCGACGACGGCATCGACCAGGTCAAAAAGCAGGTCGAGAAGCTCCGGCCCGTGATCCAGGTCGGCGAGCTCGACGACGACGCGGTCTGTGCCGAACTCGTGGTCCTGAAAGTCCGGGGCGACGAGCCCGACAAGGTCCACGCGATCACCCAGATGTACGAGGGCCAGACCCTCGACGCCGGCCCGCGGACCATCACGGTCCAGATCACCGGCGACCAGCAGAAGATCGACGACGCGGTCGACGCGTTCCGGCAGTTCGGCATCATCGAGATCGCCCGGACCGGCCAGACCGCGCTCGCCCGCGGCGACACGCCGACGACGCCCGGCGAGGAGCCGGGCCACGAGAAAGCCGCCGAGAAGACGAGAAAAGACGACACCCGAACCGGAACATACGATGACTGACGAATTCGACACCGAGATCTACTACGACGACGACGCGAACAGCGCGAAGATAGACGACCGGACCGTAGCCGTACTCGGCTACGGGAGCCAGGGCCACGCCCACGCCCAGAACCTCGCCGACAGCGGGGTCGACGTGGTCGTGGGGCTCCGCGAGAGCTCCGCGTCGCGGAGCGCCGCGGAGGCCGACGGGCTCCGCGTGGCGACGCCGGCCGACGCCGCCGCCGAGGCCGACGTGGTCTCGGTGCTGGTGCCCGACACGGTCCAGCCCGCGGTGTACGACGACATCGAAGACGGGCTGGAACCCGGCGACACCCTCCAGTTCGCCCACGGCTTCAACATCCACTACGGCCAGATCGAGCCGCCCGAGGACGTCGACGTGACCATGGTCGCGCCCAAGTCCCCGGGCCACCTCGTCCGGCGCAACTACGAGAACGACGAGGGGACCCCGGGCCTGCTGGCGGTGTATCAGGACGCGACCGGCGAGGCCAAGTCCGAGGCGCTGGCGTACGCGAAGGCCATCGGCTGTACGCGCGCGGGCGTCGTCGAGACCACGTTCCGCGAGGAGACCGAGACCGACCTGTTCGGCGAGCAGGCGGTGCTCTGTGGCGGCGTCACCGAGCTCATCAAGACCGGCTACGAGACGCTTGTCGACGCTGGCTACTCGCCGGAGATGGCGTACTTCGAGTGTCTCAACGAGATGAAGCTCATCGTCGATCTGATGTACGAGGGCGGGATGCGCGAGATGTGGGACTCGGTGTCGGACACCGCCGAGTACGGCGGGCTGACTCAGGGCCCCGAGATCATCGACGAGAACGTGCGCCAGAACATGGAGGAGACGCTCGAAGGCGTCCAGAACGGCGAGTTCGCCCGCGAGTGGATCGTCGAGAATCAGGCCGGCCGACCGGCCTACCACCAGCACAAGCAACGCGACATCGAACACGAGATCGAGGACGTCGGCGCCGAGCTCCGCGACCTGTTCGCGTGGAGCGAAGACGAGGAGACGGCCGACGAGGAGACCGAACAGGAGCGAGTGAGCGCAGATGACTGACACACACACCACGGACCGATCGATGCGAGACGTGAGCCACACCCACCCGTACGGCGACCACGGCGCGGTGAACCGACCGTTCGAGCGCGGCCCGATCGTCGTCGCGGACGGCGGCGAGAGAGTCGACGAGTCCGAATCCGCCGACGACGAGGAGCGATCCGAATCGCCCGAGAAGATGAAAGACGTCGACCACACCCCGCCGCGGGACGCCGAGAGCGCGAATCGGGTCTTCGAGCGCGGCGGAGCCGAAGAGCCCGTAGAGTCCGAAGAATGAACGTACGATCCGCTTTTCCGGTCGCAACGGCGAACAGCCGACGGCGTCCCACGGCGGAGGGGTCCCGATGAGCGAGGGGACCCTCTACGACAAGGTGTGGGACCGCCACAAGGTGACCACGCTCCCGACCGGACAGGACCAGCTGTTCGTCGGGCTCCACCTCGTCCACGAGGTGACAAGCCCGCAGGCGTTCGGGATGCTTCGGGAGCGCGACATGGAGGTCGCGTATCCCGAGCGCACCCACGCGACCGTCGACCACATCGTCCCGACCGACGACCTCGACCGGCCCTTCGAGGGGGCGGCCGAGGAGATGATGTCCCAACTGGAGGAGAACGTCCGGGAGGCCGGCATCGAGTTCTCGCATCCCGGTACCGGCGATCAGGGCATCGTCCACGTCATCGGCCCGGAGCAGGGGCTCACCCAGCCCGGCATGACGGTCGTCTGTGGCGACAGCCACACCTCCACGCACGGCGCGTTCGGCGCGCTGGCGTTCGGGATCGGCACCTCCCAGATCCGGGACGTGCTGGCGACCGGTACCGTGGCGATGGAGAAAAAAGACGTCCGACGCGTCCGGGTCGACGGCGAGCTCGGCGAGGGCGTCGAGGCCAAGGACGTGATCCTGGAGATCATCCGCCGGCTCGGCACCGACGGCGGCGTCGGCTACGTTTACGAGTACGCCGGCGAGGCGATCCGGAACCTCGACATGGAGGGCCGGATGAGCATCTGCAACATGTCGATCGAGGGCGGCGCCCGCGCGGGCTACGTCGAGCCCGACGAGACCACCTACGAGTGGCTCCGGGAGACCGACGCCTTCGAAGACGACCCCGAGCGCTTCGAGGAGCTCAAGCCCTACTGGGAGTCGATCGCGTCGGACGACGACGCCGAGTACGACGACGAGGTCGTCATCGACGGCTCCGCGCTCGACCCCGTGGTGACGTGGGGCACCACGCCCGGACAGGGCGTGGGGATCGACGACCCGATCCCCGCCCCGGAAGACCTCCCCGAGGACAAACAAGATACCGCCCGGCGCGCACAGGAGCACATGCGCGTCGAACCCGGCGAGACGATGGCGGGCTACCCGATCGACGTCGCCTTCCTGGGCTCGTGCACCAACGCGCGGCTCCCGGACCTCCGGCGGGCCGCCCGCGTGGTCGCGGGCCGGGAGGTCCACGACGACGTGCGCGCGATGGTCGTGCCCGGCAGTCAGCGCGTGAAGGCCGCCGCCGAGCGCGAGGGCCTCGACGAGGTGTTCCGCGAGGCCGGCTTCGACTGGCGGGGCGCGGGCTGTTCGATGTGTCTCGGGATGAACCCCGACCAGCTCGAGGGCGACGAGGCGTGTGCCTCCTCGTCGAACCGCAACTTCGTGGGCCGACAGGGGAGCAAGGAGGGCCGGACGGTGCTGATGAACCCCCGGATGGTCGCCGCGGCCGCGATCGAGGGCGAGGTCACGGACGTCCGCGACCTCCCCGAGACGGAGGTGAAAGCATGACCGAGGACGTCGAGACCGTCGAGCGAGTCACCGGGACGGGCGTGCCCGTCCGGGGCAACGACATCGACACCGATCAGATCATCCCCGCCCGGTTCCTGAAAGTCGTCACCTTCGACGGGCTGGGCCAGTTCGTCTTCCAGGACGTGCGGTTCACCGACGACGACGAGCCGAAAGACCACCCGTTCAACGAGGATCGGTTCCGCGACGCCTCGATCCTCGTGGTCAACGCCAACTTCGGCTGTGGCTCCTCGCGCGAGCACGCCCCGCAGGCGCTCAAGCGGTGGGGCATCGACGCCGTCGTCGGCGAGAGCTTCGCGGAGATCTTCGCGGGCAACTGCCTCGCGTTGGGGGTGCCGACCGTGACCGCGGATCAGGCGGAGATCGAGGCGCTTCAGGAGTTCGTCGACGAGAACCCCGACGCCGAGATCGACGTCGACGTGGACGACGAGACCGTCTCGTACGGCGACCGCGAGATCGACGCGACCGTCGACGACGCCCAGCGCCGGGCGCTCGTCGAGGGCGTCTGGGACACGACCGCGCTGATGAAATCGAACGCCGAGGCGGTCGCGGAGACCGCCGCGAGCCTGCCGTACATCGAGGCCGGCGCGGGAGGCGACGCGTGACCGAGACGATCGCGGTCGTGCCCGGCGACGGCATCGGCCGGGAGGTCACCCCCGCGGCCCGCGAAGTGCTTGCGGCGGTCGATCCGGACTTCGAGTTCGAGACGGCCGAGGCGGGCGACGAGGTGGCCGAAGAGACCGGCGAACCGCTCCCCGACGCGACCCGCGACCTCGTCGCGAGCGCGGACGCGACGCTGTTTGGCGCCGCCGGGGAGACCGCCGCGGACGTGATCTTGCCGCTCCGGCGCGCGGTCGAGTCGTTCGCCAACGTCCGGCCCGTCCGGGCGTACCCCGGCACCGACGCGCTCCACCCCGACACCGATCTGGTCTTCGTCCGCGAGAACACCGAAGGCGTCTACGCGGGCCACGAGACCGAGATTGCGCCGGGCGTAACGACCCTGACACGGGTCGTTACCGAGGCGGCGTCCGAGGAAATCGCGCGTTACGGCTTCGAGTACGCCGCCGATCGCGGGAAGAGCGTGACCATCGCTCACAAGGCGAACGTGATGCGGACGACCGACGGCCTGTTTCTGGAGACCGCCGAGGCGGTCGCCGACGAGTTCGACGTGCCCTACGACGACGCGCTGATGGACGCGCTGGCGATGCATCTGGTCCAGCACCCCGAGGAGTACGACGTAGTGGTGTGTCCGAACCTCGCGGGCGACGTGCTCTCGGACCTGGCGGCCGGTCTCGTCGGCGGACTCGGCCTGTTGCCGAGCGCGAACGTCGGCCCCGAGCGGGGCGTGTTCGAGCCGGTCCACGGCACCGCGCCAGACATCGCCGGCGACGGCGTCGCGAACCCGAGCGCCGCGATGCTGTCGGCCGCGCTCCTGTTAGAGTACCTCGGCCACGACCGGGCGGGCGAGCGGGTCCGAAGCGCGGTCGAACAGACGCTCTCGACCGGGCCCCACACGCCTGATCTGGGCGGGTCGGCGACGACGCGAGACGTGACTGACGCGGTGTTGGCGTCGCTCGCGGACTCGGAGAAGTAGACTGTTCTCGCGACCGGCGAAACTACCGGAGCGGCTCGCGCCCGCCGATGAGGTTGGTCGTATCGACTGTTTCGGCGCGCGCGCCGCCCTTCTTGACCTCGGTGGCTGTCATGCACTCGAGACAGCCGAACACTTCGTTGTGGTTGTTCCCGAAGACGCGCGCGAAGTCCCGCGTCACGAACGAACCGCAGCTCTGGCACCGGTTTTCCGCCATCGTGTCGTCGCCGTTGGTGAGTCTGTTGTCGGTCGTGGTCATGCGTAGCGATAGTTACACGCCACTAGAGGCACTTTGTTATCCAGTACCTACACCCCCGTAATCAACCGCTACCGCGACTGGTAACCGGCTGTTACGGTGCGTTCCGACGTTCCCCGGACTCCGGAAACAGCGATCATAATTTAAGTTCGCGATCGAGGAAAGCAGTAGGCTGGGACTTCCCCCGATTGCTTAACTGTGAAGACGGCCTACTCTCGGCGATGCCCGAGATCCAAGTCGACGCGGAAACGATCGAACGGCTCGACAGCCTCCAGACCGAGGACGAATCGTACGACGAACTCATCAACGAGCTCATCAACATCTACGAGGCCGAGGAGCTGACCCTGTTTCACAGCGGCGACGAGGTGTAGCGGGCGAGCACCGTCTCGCCCGCCCGGACGGCGTCGCCGCGTTCGACCGCGACGTCCGCGCGCTCGACCGACGCCGGCAGGAGCACGTCCGCGCGGCTCCCGAACGAGATGTGGCCGAGTCGGTCGCCGCGCCCGAGGCGGTCGCCGGCCTCGACGTAGGGGTGGATGCGGCGCGCGAACGCGCCGGCGATGAGCGTCACCTCGTGGTCGTCGAACCGGACGTGGACCTTCTCGTTGCGGTCCGACTCCTTGGTGAACGCCGGGCGATGCTTGCCCGGCTCGTGGTCGAGGGCCTCGACCTCGCCGCCGATTGGCGCGCGGTTGACGTGGACGTCGGTCACGTTCATGAACACGCCGACCCGGACCCGGTCGTCCTCCTCGCGGACGACCGACACGCGACCGTCGGCCGGCGCGAGGACGCCGTCGCCCGCGGGCGAGCGGTCCGGATCGCGGTGGAACGCGAGCACCGCCGCCGCCAGCGCGAGCGCCGCGAGGCTCCCGAGCGGCGAGACCACGACCGCCGGGACGGCGAGCGCGAGCGGGATCGCGGCGTAGCGCCACGCTCCCGGGGCGAATCGTCGCCTCATCTACCGGCTCGCGGTCTCGCGGACCTGCTCCCACTTGCCCTGGGATTCGAGCCGCTGTTGGAGTTCCTCGGCGTACTCCTGGGCGAGTCGCTCGGCGGCCCGGAGCCGGTCGTCGTCGACGCCGCCTCCGCCGCCGCCGAGCCCGAGCGCATCCTTGACGGAGTCGAAGACTCCACCCCCGCCGGCGCTCGAACCGCCCCCGCCGCCACCGCCCATGGCGTCCATCTGCGAGCGGATGTTCTCCATCTCTGGCATCACCTGTTCGACCTTCGAGGTGTCGGCGACGATCCGGGCGGCCTCGGCGTCGCCGGGGTCCTCGATCTCGAACTCCACGGCGGTCATGACGAGGCCCCACTCCTGTCGGGAGAACTCCGAGTCCGCGACGCGCTGGGAGAACTCCTGATCTACCGCCATCCGGTCGCCGACGATGATGTCTTGCCAGCCGCCTCTGTCGGACATGTTCGAACCCTTGGATTGGGGGGCGTATCAGGGTTTTCCTGCCGGGCGAGCGCCGGCGCTCGGGTCCCCGTCTCGACCCGTGCTCGACCGGCGTCGGTCGAAGCCACCGCGACCGCCGAGAGAAGCGCGGACGGTCGCCGGCTCAGAACGCGTCGCCGTGGACGGTGACCTCCGCCTCCAGCGACTCCTTGACGGCGTCGCCGACCTTGCAGAGTTCGTCGGCGCGCTCGATTACCTTCTCGGCCTGCTCGTCGTCGACGTCGGCCTCGGTCTTGACGGCGAACGAGACCGCATCGAGCTTGTCGTCGTCGTTGAGCTCGCCCTCGATGTCGATCTCGATGCGGCCGAGCTCGCCGACGTCGCGCTGTTCGGCTCCGACGCGGAGCGCGGGGACGTAACACGAGCCGTAGGCCGCGAGCAGGCTCTCTAGGGTGTCGGGGGCCGACTCGCCGGTCGCGTCGATATCGACGCTGTAGTCGCGGATTTCGTTCTGCGCGGCGAAGCCTTCCTCCGAGATGCTGGTAACTTGTTTCGACATGCGCGTGAACCGACGGTCGCCACGTCCCTAAGTATTGCTCATCGGGCAGAAACGGTGGTCGGACGCCGGCGGGGCTACTCGTCGAGGTCGAGGGTCTCGTCGCCGTCGAGCACCGTCACCTCGGCGTCGCTCCCCGTCGCCGCGACCTCGCGGCTGAAGTCCTCGGGGTCCTGTTCGATCGGCGCGAACGTGTCGTAGTGGATCGGAACCGCGTGGTCGGCGTCGACCCAGTCGACCGCGAGGGCGGCCTGTGCCGGCCCCATCGTGAAGTGGTCGCCGATGGGGACCGCGGCGACGTCGGGTTCGAGGAACGGACCGATCACGTCGCGCATCTCGCTCATCAGCGAGGTGTCGCCCGCGTGGTAGAACGACTGGCTGTCGGCGTCCGAGACCTGCGTGGGCTTTGTGTCGCTGATCACGAAGCCGGCGGGCATCCCGCCGGTCGCGCCGTAGTCGGTGTCCATCCCGTTGGTGTGGTCGGCCCGGACCATCGTGACGAACGCCTCGCCGACCTCGACGGTGCCGCCGAGGTTCATTCCCATCCCCCCGACCGCGTCGAAGTCGCCGAACTCGTCGCGACAGTACGAGACGATTTCGGGGGTCGCGACGAGCGTCGTCCCCTCGTAGCGGTCCACGTCGCCGATGTGGTCGGCGTGGCCGTGCGTGAGCAGTACATAGTCTGGGTCGAGTTCCTCGGGGTCGGCGTCGGTCTTGGGGTTGTCGAAGAACGGGTCGACGAGCAGTTCCGTGCCGTCGACGTCGACGTGGAACGTCGAGTGGCCGTAGTAGGTGAGTTGCATGAGTGCGGGCGGACGTACGCACGGTTGACACTTAAATGATGCAGGCTATCCGGTCGGACGCCTCCGACCGTCGGGGAAAGTAGCAACGCCTAAGTTTTAGGTGTGCCTAATCCGTCTCGAATGGAACTGAGTCGCCGGGACGCGTTAGCCGCGCTCGCCGCGGGCGGCGTCACGGTCGGTGCGACCGCCGCGCTCGACGGTAACCCCTTCGACGGGGGCGACGAGCCCGCGCCCGACCGACCCTCGCCCGAAGAGCGCCTCGACGCGCTGGTCGCGGTCGCGGACGTCGTCTACCCCGCCGAGGTTTCAGGCGTCGAGGAGTTCGTCAGGCGGTACGCGCTCGGCCGGGTCGAAGACCGGGAGGGCTACCGAGACGGAATCGTCGACGCGCTCGACACCCTCGACGAGTACGCCCGGACGTGGCACGACGCCGACTTCCGGGCGCTCGACGCCGAGACCCGCGAGTCGGTCCTCGACCAGATGGCCGTCGACGACGCCGACCCCGACCCGGACGGCTCGGACCGCGAGCGGGTCCGCTACTACGCGGTCAACGAGCTGTTGTACGCCCTCTACACCTCCCCGACCGGGGGCGAACTGGTCGGCATCGAGAACCCGCAGGGCCACCCCGGCGGGGCGACGAGCTATCGGCGGGGGCCCGGCGAATGACCGACGGGACGACCCCCGACCGGACGCCCTCCGAGCGGGCGGACGTCTGCGTCGTCGGCGCCGGCCCGGCGGGCGCGCTGGTCGCCCACCGACTCGCCAGCGACGGTCGGGACGTCGTGATTCTCGAAGCCGGCGAGCGGTTCGACTTCGCGGACCGAACCGAACGGATGGAGCGGGCGATCCGACCCGCCCACCACCCACACTCGGTCTGGGAGATGGGCGGCGAGCGCGACGCCTACACCGCCGCCGGCGAGCGCTCCTACCCGCTGAACGCCGCGCGGGTCAAGGGCGTCGGCGGCACCACCCTCCACTGGCAGGGGATGGTGATGCGGTTTCGCGAGTCGGACTTCGAGCCGTGGCCGATCGACTACCGGGACCTCCGGCCGTACTACGCCGAGGCCGAGTCCCTGCTCGGGGTCGCGGGGGCCGACGACAACCCCTTCGGGCCGCCCCGCGAGGAGCCGTTTCCCCTGCCCGCCTTCGAGCCCTCCCACAGCGACTCCGTCTTCGCCGAGGCCTGCGAGCGCCTCGGCGTGGCGATGCACTCGGTGCCCAACGCGCGCAACTCCGAGGGGTACGACGGCCGGAGTGCGTGCGTCGGCTACGGCACCTGCAAGCCGGTGTGTCCCTCCGGCGCGAAGTACTCGGCCGACCACCACGTCGAGAGAGCCGAGTCCGAGGGGGCGCGGGTGATCGACCGCGCGCCGGTCCAGCGCCTCGAACACGACGCGGCTGGCGACCGGGTGACCGCGGCCGTCTACGCCGCGCCCGACGGTCGGACCCACCGACAGGAGGCCAGAGAGTTCGTGCTGGCGGCGGGCGGCGTCGAGACGCCGCGACTGCTCCTGCTGTCGGAGTCGTCGGCGTACCCCGACGGCCTCGCAAACTCCTCGGGCGCGGTCGGGCGGTACTTCATGGACCACCTGTTTGCGGGGATGGGCGGGACGATCGATCGGGAGACCCGCCAGAACCACGTCGGATTCATCACCAGCGAGTGCCACCAGTTCTACGACGACCCGACCCGGGGGACCGACGGACCGGCCGGCGGGGTCCCCGAGTGGTCGGGCGACGGCCCCGAGCCCGGGCCGCTCAAACTGGAGTTCCTGAACTACGCCGGGCCCTCGCCGGTCGAGACGGCGCTCGCCGGCGACGAGTGGGGCGACGACCTGCTCGACTCCCTCCGAGAGTCCTACGGCGACTCGATCGCGATGGGCGGGCTGGTCGGCCAGCGCCCTCGGAAGGAAAACCGGATCGCGCTGGACCGCTCGACCACCGACGACCACGGCAACCCCGTCCCCGAGATCCACTGGCAACTCGACGACCGCACCGAGGCGACCCTCCGGCGCGCGAACGAGATTCAGGCCGCGATCCTCGACGAGCTCGGCGTCGAGGTCTCGTGGACGGTCGGCCCAGAGGCCACCGGGCCGGCGTTCCACCACATGGGGACGACCCGGATGGGTCTCGACCCCGAGTCGAGCGTCGTGAACCCCCGGCTCCGGACCCACGACCTCCGGAACCTCGCGATCGCGTCGAGCGGCGTCTTCGTCACCAGCGGCGCGCTCAATCCGACGCTCACCATCGCGGCGCTCGCGCTGAAGGCCGCCGACCACGTCGACGAGCGCCTCTAGGCGAGTCGCCGCCAGCCCGCGACGAGCGCGACTGCCGGGAGTCCGAACGCGAGCGCGTACGGCGCGGCGTACGCCGTCCCGACAGCGAGCGCGCGCACGGCGACCCCGACCCCGTTCACCGATTCGAGGAACGCCGCGATCGGGCCGGTGTCGTACCACGCCGTCGGCTCGGTCGTCGGCGCCTCGGGGCGCTCCTCGGCCAGTTCGACGGTGATCGTCGAGTACCGGACCTGCCGTTCGAGCGCCTCGCGAGACGCCTCTGCGCGTTCGATCTCGGTCTGGACGTCCGAGAGCTCTCGCTGGACCGCGAGCACCGTCTCGGTGTCGTTAGCCGACTCGTAGAGCGTCCGGAGTCGGTCGCGCTCGGCCCGGAGGTTCTCCAATCGAGCGTCGAGATCGACTAGCCTGTCGGTCACGTCCGTCGTGTGCGTGCTCGCCGATCGGACCTCTCCCTCGGCCTTCACGCGGTCGAGGAGCGCCGAGTAGTTCTCTGCCGGCACCCGGAGAGTCAGTTCGCCGACGGTCCACCTCCGGTCGTCGCCGCGGACCCGCTCGGTGGCGTCGCCGACGAAGCCGCCGCGGCGCTCGGTCGCCGCGGTGAGGTTCGAACGGGCGGCGTCGAAGTCTCCGACGGTCAGCGACACCTCGCCGGTCCGGATCAGCGCCCGATCTCGGGACTGAGACGCGCTCCGATCGGCCGAGTCGCCCGACTCCGCGCCACCGCCGTCACCGCCCGCCGCCTGCGTCGCCTGATAGCT
Source organism: Halorussus marinus (assembly GCF_004521895.1). NCBI lineage: Archaea > Methanobacteriati > Methanobacteriota > Halobacteria > Halobacteriales > Haladaptataceae > Halorussus > Halorussus marinus. Next base: position 108,884 of record NZ_SBIR01000013.1, on the reverse strand, counting down.
CGCGTTGGCCGCGCTCTCGGCCGCATCGCCGCCGCTCCCCGAACAGCCCGCGAGGACCACCAGCGAGGCGACGAGGAGCACGAGGGCCACCCGTTTTTTCGTGACTGACATGTCGCGAGACTGGACGCCCGACCGAAATAAGCGTCCGGGAGACTGAAACGGACGTTTCACCCACTGCTACGGGTCGGTCACGGGGACGGATCGCTATGCGAACTCCGGCACGACGTGGTCCTCGTAGACGTCGAAGAAGGCCTCCTGATCCGGCCCGATCTGGTGGACGTAGACGTGGTCGTACCCGGCGTCGACGAACTCTCGGACGCTGTCGACGTGGGTCTGCGGATCGGGGTCGGTGACGATGCTGTCGGCCGCCCGGACGTCGTCTTTCGAGACCAGTTCGGTCGCCTGCTCGAACAGTTCGGGGGTCTCCAGTTCGGTCGCCAACTGACCCGGCAGGAGGCTGTTGGGCCAGTACCGGTGGGCGGTCTCGACCGCCTCGTCCTCGTCGTCGGCGTAACACACCGTCAGTTGGCCGAACGCCGGCCCCTCGCCGCCCTCGTCCCGGAACGTCTCGACCACGTCCTGCGGGCCGACCGACCAGAAGCCGTCGCCGATCTCGGCGGCCTTCCGTGCGGTCCTCTCGCCGTACGCCGAGACGCAGATCGGCGGCGACTCCTCGGGCGTGGTGAACAGGCGGGCGTTCTCGACGGTGTAGTGGTCGCCGTAGTGGGTAACCGTCTCGCCCGACCAGAGTTTCCGGATCACCGCGACCGCCTCTTCGAGCATCTCCAGTCGGACGCGGTGGGTCGGCCAGTGGTCGCCGAGGACGTGCTCGTTGAGGTTCTCGCCGGTCCCGACTCCGAAGTAGAACTGCTGGCCGCCGTCCTCGAACATGTCGGCGACGGTCGCGGTCGCCTGCGCGACGATCGCGGGGTGGACCCGCACCGACGGACAGGTGACGCCGACCCCGACGTCGAGGCGCTCGGTCTCGCGGGCGACCCCGCCGAGAGTCGTCCAGACGAACGGCGCGTCGCCCTGCTCGCCGATCCAGGGGTGGAAGTGATCCGAGATCGAGACGAAGTCGAAGCCGACCGACTCGGCGCGGACGGCGTGATCGACGAGGTCGTTCGGCGGGTGTTCTTCGCTCGAAAGGGTGTATCCGAACTCGACCATAGAACGGCCACGCCCCACTGGTCAAAGAGCGCTGTGGCCCCCTCTCGCTCGATGCCATAACCGTTGGGGAAACCCCGAGAATAGTGAAATCGTGTCCACTGTTTAAGAGACTCTCGACCGAAGGAACACACGTACTCATGGCACAACACGAAATCCAGCAGGAACTGTCGGTCGATCAGTACACGCTCGGACTCGTCGGCCCGGACCAAGCGTGGGCCGGGGCGGTCGCCGACGGCGGCACCATCAGGACCCACACGCCGCCGGCGTGCTGGGGCCCGATGATCACGCCCGAGTTCAGGGGCGGCCACGAGGTCACCCGACCGGTCCGAGTCGAGAACGCCGAAGTCGGCGACGCGATCGCGCTGAAGATCCGCGACGTCGAGGTGACGAGCGTCGCGACGAGCACCGGGAGCATGGCCGAACGCGAGGACGCGTTCGGCGACGACCCCTTCGTCGATCACCGGTGTCCGGAGTGTGGCACCGAGTGGCCCGAGAGCGTGGTCGAGGGCACCGGCGAGGACGCGATCAGGTGCGCTGAGTGCGGCGCGAACGCCTCCTCGTTCGGGTTCGAGTACGGGTACACGGTCGCGTTCGACGACGACCGGACCGTCGGCCTGACCGTCGGCGAGGAGGGCGCCGACGACCTCGCGAACGACGCCGAAGGGGCGATGGCGCTACCGGATAACTCCCGCCAGCACCCGATCTTGCTCTACAAGCCCTCCGAGATCCCGGGGACGCTCGGGCACCTGCGGCCGTTCATCGGGAACGTCGGGACCACCCCGCCGATCGAGATGCCCGACTCCCACAACGCGGGGGACTTCGGGCAGTTCCTCATCGGCGCCGAGCACGACTGGGGGCTCGAAGACGAGGACGAACTCGCCGAGCGCACCGACGGCCACATGGACATCAACGCGGTCCGGGAGGGCGCGGTCCTGATCTGTCCGGTCAAAGTCGACGGCGGGGGCGTCTACGTCGGCGACCTCCACGCCAATCAGGGCGACGGGGAACTGTCGCTACACACCACCGACGTGAGCGGCCGGACGGAGATCGAGGTCGAGGTCATCAAGGACCTCGACATCGACGGCCCGGTGTTGTTGCCGAACGAGGAGGACCTGCCCCACATCAGCAAGCCCTACACCGACGAGGAGATCGAGACCGGCCGGCGACTCGCCGACCAGTACGGCGTCGACGAGGTCCGCGAGACCGGCCCGATCCAGGTGATCGGTAGCGGCGCGACGATCAACGAGGCGACCGAGAACGCCTTCGACCGGGCGGGGACGCTCCTCGACATGACCGAAGGCGAGGTCCGCGCGCGGTGTACGTTCACCGGCGGCGTCGAGGTGGGTCGGCTCCCGGGCGTCGTCCAGCTCGACATGCTGGCGCCGATGGACCGGCTCGAAGCCCGCGGGCTCGCCGAACACGTCCGGTCGCAGTACGACCTCTGAGCCGGCTCACGCCGCGGGGTCGCGGACGGTTCCGCCCTGCACGGCAGGGAACACCGTCAGGTCGGCGTCCGGCGGGCAGTCCTCGTCCGGTTCGACGCGCTCGCCGTCGACCGAGAGGCGCACGCTCGGTCTGAGGTCGCCGTCGTCGGCGTAGAGGTGGTCGGCCGCCCCGTGGTGGGCGTCGACGAACGCGGCGGCCGCCTCCGCGACGGTTCCGCCGGCGAACTCGACGCTGACCGTCTTCGCTCCGGTCACACCGCGTAGCGGACCGTACACGGTAACTCGCATGGGTCGACCCACGGGCCGCTTCCAGTAAAACCACCGACCCCAGCGCCCGTCGGTGGCGGCGGGGTCCGCGTTCGGTTGCCGAAGATCCGAAAGCACTTTACTGTTTTAGGTGAGCCTAAAGAACATGACGAGAGCAATCGACGGGTTCGAGAACGCGGGGCGTCGGACGGACGCCCACGGACCGATGGGGTGGGACGGCGATGACTGACGCCGACCGACCCGAGAGCGCGCCCGGAGCCGACCGGGACGTCGCGGTCGTCGGCGGCGGGCCCGCGGGCTGTTCGGCGGGCGTGTTCCTCGCCCGCGCGGGCCTCGACGTCGCGATCTTCGATCGCGGACGCTCCTCGCTCAAGCGCTGTGCCCACCTCGAAAACTACCCCGGGTTCCCGGCCGGGATCGACATCGAGACGCTGTACGACCTGCTTCACGACCACGCCGAGACCGCCGGCTGTGACGTCGTCGCCGATCTGGTCGAGTCGGTCGACCGCGCCGACCGCGGCGAGGGGTTCGTCGTGACCCCCCAAGAGGGCGACCCGATCGACGCCCGGCGAGTCGTCGCCGCGACCCGCTACGGCGGCGAGTACCTCCGCGGGCTCGACGACGAGGCGGCGATGTTCGAGACCCACGAGCACGCCGGTGAGCGCCACGAGAGCTTCGACGGTGCGTACGCCGACCGCGACGGCACGACGCCGGTCGACGGGCTCTACGTCGCCTCGCCCTCCGAGGCGGCCGACACCCAGACGGTGATGGCGGCGGGACGGGGCGCCCGGGTGGCCCGCCGGGTCGTCGCCGACGCGCGCATCGACGACGGGTGGTGGGAGGACGTCGCCGACGGCGTCGACTGGGTCCGCCGCGAGGCCGAACTCGACGACGAGTGGACCGACCGCGAGACGTGGGTCGAGTGGTTCGACGACTACCGCGCCGAGGACGCGCCGGTCGATCCCGGCTCCGACCGCTACGAGCGGGTCCGGGCGGCGGCCATCGACGACGCCCGATCGTCGTACGTCGGCCCGGCGGAGATCGAGTCGCGGGCCGCGGCCGGCCACGAGGCGCTCGCGCGCCACCTCGACGCGGATGCGATCGTCGACGCGGTCGACGAGACGGCGCTCCTCGCGGCGATGGACGACGAAGTGGTCCGCGAGTACGTCGACGCCGACGCCGATCGACCGGAGGTCGGCGAGTGACGATGGCGGGCGAAACGCCGGACGCGACCCCCGTTCGCGAGCGGTGGTCGTCGTGGTTCGACGGCCCGCTGTTCGCCCTCTGTGTGGCGAGCGTCGCGGTCGTCGTCGCGGGCGGACTCGTGCAGGTCAGCTACGGCGCCTTCTCGATGACCGTCGCCGAGGCCTGGCGGGCGGTGTTCAACCCCGCGGTGGTGTTCGACCGATTGGCGTGGGAGGCGTTCCTGTTTGGCGCCGAAGTGCCCGAGATGAGCAAACAGAGCCTCATCGTCTGGAACATCCGACTCCCGCGGGTGTTCGTCGCCGTCCTCGTCGGGATGAACCTCGCGGTCTCGGGCGCGATCTTTCAGGCGGTCACCCGCAACGAGCTCGCGAGTCCGTTCATCCTCGGAGTCTCCTCGGGGGCGGGACTGATGATCCTGCTGACGCTCGTCGTCTTCTCGGGGCTGGCGACGTTCCTGCCGATCATCGCGGCCCTCGGGGGCTCGATCGCCTTCCTGATCGTCTACGCCATCGCCTGGAAGAACGGGACCTCCCCGGTCCGGCTCGTTCTGGCCGGCGTGATCGTCGGGACGGTCTTTCAGAGCCTCCAGACCGCGATGTTCTTCTTCGCCGACGACATCGGCGTCGTCCAGTCGGCGATCGCGTGGACCACGGGGTCGCTGACCGGCACCGACTGGGAGCAGGTACGGATGGCGCTACCGTGGAGCGCGCTCGCCATGGCGCTCGCGTTGGTCAGCTCCCGGCAGTTGAACGTGCTGTTGCTCGGAGAGAGCACCGCCAAGTCGCTGGGGATGAACGTCGAGAAGGTCCGGTTCGGCCTCTCGGGGGTCGCGGTGCTCGCGGCGGCCGCCAGCATCGCGGTCGCGGGCATCGTCGGCTTCGTCGGTCTGATCGTTCCCCACATGGTCCGGAACATCGTCGGCACCGACTACAAGAAGCTGGTGGTGGGCTGTGTGTTCGCCGGACCGGCGCTGATGGTGGGCGCCGACGTCGGTGCGCGCCTCGGGATGAGCGTTCTCACCGGCGCGGACGTCCAGATTCCGGTCGGCATCGTGACGGGGCTGGTCGGCGGCCCGTACTTCCTCTACCTGATGCGGCGTCAGGACGAGATGGGCGAGATCTGAGGACTCGCCACGCGTCCGAACCCCGTCGGGAACGACCCGACGGAGCTATCGGTCCCGAGCGCGTCGACACGCTCGAACCACCCACCCATGACAACTGCACCCGATCAGGACGCGTACGACGTGATCGTCGTCGGCGGCGGAGTCGCCGGCCTCTCGGCCGGGACGTTCACCGCCCGGAACGGACTCGACACCCTCGTCGTCGACGCGGGCGGGTCCATCCTCCGGCGAAACGCGCACCTCGAAAACTTCCCGGGGTTTCCCGCCGGCGTCGACCCCCGTCGACTGCTCGATCTGCTGGGCGAGCAGGCCGAGCGGGCCGGCTGTGAGCGCCTGCAAGCGGACGTCGCCCGGGTCGAGTCGACCGCCGACGGGTTCGTCGTCGAAACGACCGACAGACACGGCTTTCGGGGCGAGTACGTCGTCGCCGCGACCAAAAACGAGACCGACTACCTCGCCGACGTCGACGGCGTCGGGATCGTCGACCGCGGGAAGACGTTCGTCGACACCGACGAGCGGGGCCGGACCGGCGTCGACGGCCTGTACGCGGCCGGGCGCCTCGCAGAGAAGCCCCATCAGGCGGTGGTCAGCGCCGGCCACGGTGCCGAGGTCGCGGTGACGTTGCTCGAAGACGACGACCGACCGTTCTACCACGACTGGGTCGCCCCGGAAGGGTACTTCACCGACCGGGGCCGGGACCTCCCGCCGGGTTGCGAGGAGATCGACGACGACGAACGTCGCGACCGAGACGCCGAGTCGCGCCGGGTACTGCGCGAGCGCTTCGACGGGCCACAGCCCGACGACCAAGAGACCCACCCGAGCCTCACGGAGTGAGCGGCGAACCGGACCCTTTTTGTTTTAGGCATGCCTAAAGGCGCGTAATGGCCGCTGGTACCCAGTCGCGTCGAGACGCCGACTCGGGCCCGACCCCCGACGAGGGCCCCGAAATATCCGTCTGCGAGAGCTGTCCCGGAACGACGGTGTTCCTCGAATCGGGCAACACCGATGGGTGGATCTCGACCGACACGACCGCCGCCGTCACCCGGTGAACCGGACGAACCCGCGAAAAAGCGACCGACGTCGAACGAAAAGCTCGGTCGAGCCTCGCTGGCTATTTTGGAACTCGTTCGAGACGACAGCGCCCGTCGTCTAGCGGGTCGCCGACTCGACCACGAGGGAGTCGTCTTCGAGGTAGTGTTCGATGTGGTGGGCGTGCTCCTCGATGACTTCGAGCTGTTCGCGGAGCATCTCGCCGGTCGCGTAGTCGCCGAGCCCCTCGGCGAGTTCGACGTGCTGGCGGTAGCTCTCGATGATGTCGCCCATCATTTCGAGGTCGTTCGCGAGCGACGTCCGGATGTCGTAGACGTCCTCGTCCTCGGGCTCGACGGTCGCGTGGGCCGCGAGAGTCGTCATGTTGGCGTGGGGAACCCCGCCCAGCGCCTGGAGGCGCTCGGCCACCTCGTCGGCCGCGTCCTCGACGTCCTCGTAGACCTCTTGGAGGAAGACGTGGACGTCGAGGAACTCGGCGCCCTCGACGTTCCAGTGGTGCTTGTGGAGCTGGTGGTACAGGACGTACGCGTCCGCGAGGTCGGCGTTCAGCGCTTCGACGATCTGTTCGGCCTTCTCCTCGTCGAGACGGAGCGAGTTCTCCTCGACGGTACCTGCCTCTTGTCGGACGGTTTTCTGGGTGTTCATTACAGTTCGTACTACACCGTCAAGCCCCTTATACTTTCCTAATTCGGAAAACAATCTTTCGGGTTGTCTAAAACTCGTTTTCGTTCGGAGAACCGCGCGACGGTCTCGGACGGCTCACGACCGGGCGAAGGCCCCGGCGTCCGGTCCGGTCGATCAGTCGCTCGGCGTGCCACCGGGCGAATCGGCCTCGACGAGCGAACTCGCCCCGACGCGACGGGCCCAGATCAGCAGCATGCTCGGGAACACGAACACGCTCACGACGAACGACAGCGAGAGCCCGAGCACGACGAGCATCCCGAAGGCCCGGATCTGGGGACTGACGTGAAGCAGTAGCGTCCCGAACGCGCCCCCGGAGGTGAGCGTGCTCCCGAGCAGGGCGCCGCCCGTGCCGGTGACCGCGTTCCTGAGCGCGGCGACCGGCGCGTGGCCCCGATCGAGCTCCTGCGCGAAGCGGTCGCTGACGTGGATGTTGTAGTCGACCCCGAGCCCGACGATCAGGCTCATCAGCAGGGCGGTCACGAACGTCACCGGCGTGCCAGACAGATACATCCCGCCGAGCACCAGCCCGATGACGAGTCCGATCGGGACGACCGTGAGCGCCCCGAGGGTCGCGCTCCCCTCGGTGAGCCGGTAGCTGATCGCGAGCATGATCCCGATGACCCCGAGCGCGAGCAACATCGTCCGGACGATGCCGTCGGCCATCTGGCCGAGTTCGGCGTTCGCGAACGTCGCCTGTCCGACCGGGGTCGCGGTCAGCGCCTCGCCGGCCTCGACGGTGGCCGCGATCCCGTGCATCGCCTCTGCGCGATCGTCGACCTCGAGGCCCTGCTCGACCGGCACGAGCACTCGGAGCGAACGGAACTCCCCGCCGCGCCGTTCGAGCACCTGACTCGCGCGCTCGGGGGCGGCGTCGTACAGCGCGGCGTACACTGCCTCCACGTCTCGTTCGGGCACGCCGTCGCCGTCGGTGTCGGCCGCCCGGAGCGTCTCGGCGAACTCGCGGTCGGTCGCCGCGACCGACCGCATGACCGACAGCGGCGAGACCACCGCGGCGCCCCCGCCGCGTTCGAACACCGCGTCCCGACCGTTCGCGTCTTCGACCCCGGCGGCGACCCGGTCGAGCGCCGCGGGGTCGGTCACCTCGCCCTCGACCAGTATCATGGTCATCCGGCGATTTCGGTCGGCCGACTGGTAGGCGTCCTCGACGTACTGCTGATGGCGGTAGTACGGGTCGTCGGTGGCCTCCCACGCGAGAGGCCCCGGGAGCTCGGTCTTCCACTCGGCGACGTCGCTCGACGTCTGGTAGGCCTGCCGGTCGATGTCGGTCCACGCGACCGCGCCGCCGGCGCCCGCGACGACCGCGAGCACGATCACGACCGGCGCCGCCTTCCGGGCGGCCGCGACGCCGGCGCCCAACACCGGTCGCAGGTACCGGCCCTTACCGAGCGCGGGCTTGCGCCGGTTGAAGCCGACCCGTTCGAGGAGTCCGTCGACGCTCACCTTCAGCGCGGGCACGAGCGTCGTGAACACCACGAGCGCGGAGACGACCCCGAGCGTGATCCCGACCCCGAGCTGTCTGATGACCCCCATCGGGCTGGTGATGTTCGCGAGGAAGCCGACCCCCGCGGTCACCGTCACCAGCACGAACGCGACCCCCACCGACGACAGCGCCCGTCCCATCGGGCGTCGAACGCCCTCGTCGGCGCCGCGCTGTTCGCGGTAGCGCATGAAGACGTGCAGCCCGTAATCGATGCTCAGCCCCGTGATCAACACCGGGCCGATGATCGCGGTCATCCCGGCGGGGATCGACAGCCAGCCGAGGATTCCGAACATCCACAGGACCGACACCACCACGCCGACGAAGCCCACGACCACGTCCACGAGGTCACGGTAGGCGAACCCGAGGACCGCGAGGATGAAAAGCAACGCCGCCGGGAGGATCAGCTCCGCGGTGTCGGCGTTCTGTTGGCGGTAGTAGGAGGCCGCGGCGTGATCGCCCGTGGTGAAGTAACCGGCTTCCGAGCGCTCCTGGGCGGCCTCGTACAGCGCCCGCTGAGCGTCGGCGGGCGGAGCCGGCGCCCGGTTTGTGGCGCCGTCGGCCGTCTCGAACTCGAAGACCATCCGGCGGCTCTCCGCGCTCGCGGTTCCGGGCTCGTAGCTGTCGGGCACGAGTTGGAGCGCCGCCGAGCCCTCGGCGAGCGAGTCGGCGACGAGCTGTCGGACCTCGCGGTCGCTCAGCCCGTCGAGCGCCCGGATCTGTGCGTCGAGCCCGGCACTCGGGTCGCCGGCCGCCCGCTTGCCGACGACGTTCGAGACGCCGAGGACGCCGTCGCCGGCGAGCGCGCCCGCGACCGACTCGTTGTCCCGCACCGCCCGCTGGTAGCGCAACGATGCGACCAGCGAGTCCTTCGAGAGGACGTTGCCGCCGTCGGTCCGGACGTAGACCGAGGACCTCGTGGTGTTTGCGGTCCGGTTCTCCTCGCCGCCGTAGTGGCGGCTCATGTAGTCGGCTTTCTGTGCGACCTGCGTGTCGCCGAACGCGTCGCTGTCGGTCTGGGCCGACCCCTGCATCTGGAGCTGGGTGATCCCGCCCGCGACGCCGGCGGTCAACAGCAACATCACGACGAGGACCGCGCGGTTGCGGTCGGTCACGACGTCGACGAGTCGATTCAGCGTGTCTCGTATCATCGGACACGCGGACCGACGACACGGTACTCAAAAAAGCCGGAACCACAGTTTCAGACTCAGCAACTGCGGGCCGCCCGGTTCGATCGGGGTCGAGGCGCGATCCAACCGTGAGTCAAACGCGCGTTTCACCTTACCGAGCGTATTAGGCCACAGCCGGCGTCTATCGACGTGTATGTCGACGAAACGAACCGTCATCTCGGTTTTCGCGGCCGTCCTCCTGACCGCGGGCTGTCTCGGCGCCGCCGCCCCGCTCGGCGGTGCGGACTCACCTGCCCCGAACTCGACCGCCCCGCCGACCAATCAGACCGGCGCCGACGCCACGGTCAGGGTCGGCGCGTCCGGCGAAGCGACCGCCGATCCCGACCGCGCGGTCGCGGCCGTCGGCGTCGAAGCGACCGCGGCCGACGCCGAGACCGCCCGCCAGCGGGTCGCCGAGAACGTCTCGACGCTCCGGGACGCGCTCGCGGCCGCCGGGATCGAAGACGATCAGGTGACGACCCGCCACTACGCGATCCGACAGGTCCACGAGTCGAAGCGCTCGGAGTCGACGCCCACGCGCTACGAGGCCGTCCACTCGTTCGAAGTGCGCATCTCGGACGTCGACGCGGTCGGGTCGGTCATCGAGACGGCGGTCGACAACGGCGCGACGAACGTCGGTCGCGTCGAGTTCACCCTCTCCGAGGAGACCCGCACCGAGCTCCGCGAGGAGGCGCTGGCCGCCGCGATGGACAGCGCTCGGGGCGACGCCGAGACCCTCGCGTCGAACGCGAATCTCAGCCTCGCCGGCGTCACGTCGGTCTCGACGTCCGACGTGCGCGTCCAGCCCTACCGCGCGGAGGCCGAGATGGCCGCCGACGGCGCGGCGACGAGCATCGAGTCGGGCCCCGTCTCGGTCCACGCGCAGGTGCAGGTCGCCTACGCGGCGACCGAAGCGTCCGAGTGACGACCGCGGGGCGGGGTCGGACTACCGGTCGACCGACCCGAGCACGATGTCGAGACTCCCCAGCGACGCCACCAGATCGGGGACGTACTCGCCCTCCGACATCGCCTCCAGCGCGTGGAGGTTGTTGAAACACGGGCTTCGGATCTTGAACCGGGCGGGCTGGGAGGTGCCGTCCGACCGGATGTAGATGCCCATCTCGCCCTTCGCGGCCTCGACCGCCCGGTAGATCTCGGTGTCGGGGTCTGGCTTGATCGTCCGGGGGACGTTCGACTGGATCGTCCGCTCGTCCTCGGGCCAGTCTTCGAGCAGGTCGAGACACTGCCGGATGATCTTCGCGGACTCCTCGACCTCCTGTAGTCGGACCAGCACGCGGGCGTAGTTGTCGCCGTGGGGCTCGGTCACGACGTTCCAGTCGAGCTCGTCGTAGTAGCCGTAGGGGTCGTCTCGCCGGAGGTCGTAGTCGACGCCCGATCCGCGGGCGACCGGCCCGGTACAGCCGTAGGCCTTGGCGGTCTCGGCGTCGATGACGCCGGTGTCGACCGTCCGCTTCTGGAAGATCTCGTTTCGGGTCATCATGTCGTGGTACTCCTCGACGTGCTCGGGCAGTTCGTCGAGGAAGTCCCGGACCTTGGCGAACCACTCCTCGCGCGGCTCGGGGATGTCCCAGACGACCCCGCCGAGCCGGAAGTAGTTGAACATCATCCGCTGGCCCGTGAGGTCTTCGAGGATGTTCTGGACGATCTCCCGGTCCCGGATCGCGTACATGAAGATGGCGGTGAAGTCGCCGTACACGTCGAGCGCGAACGTCCCGGCCGCGATCATGTGGCCCATGATGCGACCGAACTCCACCGCCATGGTCCGGAGGACTTGGGCGTACTCCGGGACGTCGATGTCCGCGAGGTCCTCCGCGACGCGCGCGTAGGCCCACTCGTTCGGGATGTTCGCGGTGTAGTCCCACCGGTCGGGGTAGGGCATGATCTGGTACCGGTAGTTTTTGGTCTGACACATCTGCTCTTCACACCGGTGGAGGTAACCGATGTCTGGGTCGACGTCGGCGACCTGCTCGCCGTCCAGCACCGTCTTGAGGTGGAGCACGCCGTGGGTCGCCGGGTGGTGGGGCCCGATGTTGAGAAACATCGTGTCGGAGTCCGACGACCCGTCCGATTCCTCGCCCGAGGCGGTCTCGCGCTTGGTTTCGGCGAGGGGGTTGACGTGCTCTTTCAGCGTCACCACCTGCGGCCGGTCCTGATCGTAGTCTTTGCTTAAGGGGTGGCCCTGCCACGTCTCGGGCAGGAGGATGCGCCGGAGATCGGGGTGGCCCTCGTACTCGATACCGACGAGGTCGTAGGCCTCTCGCTCGTGCCACTCGGCGGTCTTGTACACGCCCGAAGCCGATCGGTGGACCGGGCGCTCGCGACCCACCGGGACGACGACGTTGACCTCCTGAGTGGGATCGTCGTACTTCCGGAGGTGATAGATGCTCTCGTAGCGGTCTTCGTACTCTTGAGCCGTGAGACACGAGAGGTGGTCGAACCCCGCCTCTCGCTTGAGCGCCCCCAGAACGCTCTCGACGTCGTCGGGTCGGATCACGAACGACTCGGCGTTGAGGTGGGTCTCACGCCTCACTACCCGGTCGCCGAGCATCGCCTCGATGGCGTCGTAGTCGACGCGTTCGAGTCTCGGTACCTCCGCCGCGCCGGAGTCGGTCTCTGATGGGTCACTCATTGTGAATCACTGCGGCGGGACGGCCCGCGACCCGGGCGTGGTCGGTCGCGGCGTCGTTCCCACTCCCCGATAGGGCTACCCGGCTGACGCCATTAGGACTACCGTCTGTCTCCGGTCGGTTCGTCCGCGAAAAATTGTCCGGTTCCGAGTCGCGGGCTCAGTACTGCGGTTGCTCGCGGCGCTCGTCGCGTCGCCCGCCGCTCTGAGGTCCCTCTCGGTGGCGCTTTGACTCCCCGCCGTGGCGCTCGCCGGCTTGGTGGCCCTCGCTACGCATCGCGGTCTGCTGGACCGGGCTCAAACTCCCCTCGGAGCGCCCGCCGTACTGATTCTGCTCGCCGCGGCTCTGTTGGCCGTGCTGAGGCTGTTGACCGTGCTGGCCCTGCTGACTCTGTCGCTCGTGCTGGGGCTGTTGACCGCGCTGGCCGTGGACGGACTGGCCGCGTTCGCCGTGCTGGCCCGGTTGGCCGCCCTGTCGCCCGGTCTGTTGGTGCTCGCCCTGCCGGCCGGACTGCTGGCCACGCCGTCGGCCGTACCGCCGGCTCCGACCGCCGCCCTGCTGGTGCTGACCTGCCTCGCGGTGCTGGCCGCCCTGCTCGCCCACCTGCTGGCGGCCGTGTTCGTCGATATCTCGCCCGCCGCGCTGGTGCTGGCCGCCCTGCTGGCCGTGCTGGGACTGTCGCGACTGCTGGCCGCGCTGGGATTGGTGGTGCTCACCGTGCTGGGACTGCTGGCGGCGACCGCCCTGCTGTTCGTGACCGCGCTGGCGTCGTCCCCGTCCGGTCGACTCGCTTCGTCGGCTCTCCGTGCTTCGTTTTCGGCCGCCGCCGGAGTACCGGCCACCCTCGTTCTGTCGGTTCCCCCGGTCGCGACGGTTCTGTTCGCCGGTCGTTCCCCGCTGATTCTGATTCTGTCGTGCCATCGTTCGGACCTCCGTCGGGAGGGTCGCCACGATTTTGCTTATGTGTAGTGGGCGGAGGCTGACAACACGCGCCACGGGCGTCGGGTCCCGACCGTCGCAGGTGGGCACTCTTAAGACGCGGCGCACACACCTCTCGGACATGGAACCACGGGATCTCTCTTCGCACACCGTGTATCAGGCCGGACGGGGCGTCGAGGAGGTGGCCCGCGAACTCGGGCTCGACCCCGACGACCTGGTGAAACTCGCGTCGAACGAGAACCCCTTCGGCCCGAGCCCGGCCGCCGTGGAGGCGATCAAGGCGGCGGCCGAGTCGGCCAACTCCTACCCGAAGGCCTCCCACGCCGACCTGACCGAGAAGCTCGCCGACGAGTGGGGCGTCGCTCCGAGCCAGATCTGGCTCGGCAACGGCGGCGACGGGGTGCTCGATTACCTCGCGCGCGCGGCGCTCGACCCTGGCGACAGAGTGCTGGTCCCCGAGCCCGGGTTCGCCTACTACGCGATGAGCGCGCGCTTTCACCACGGCGAAGTCGCCGAGTACCGCCTCTCGAAGGCCGACGACTTCGCGCTCGACGCCGAGACGGTCCTCGGCGACTACGACGGCGAGCGCGTCGTCTACCTCACCAGCCCGCACAACCCCACAGGCGGGCGATTCTCGCTCGACGCCGTCGCGACCATCGCCGACGAGACCGACGAGGAGACGCTCGTGCTCGTCGACGAAGCTTACGGCGAGTTCGCCGACGGGCCGAGCGCGGTCGAACTCGTCGACGAACGCGACGACGTGGCGGTCCTCCGGACGTTCTCGAAGGTGTACGGGCTCGCCGGCGTCCGACTCGGGTACGGCGTCGTCCCCGAGGAGTGGGCCGACGCCTACGCCCGAGTGAACACGCCGTTCGCCGCCAGCGAGATCGCGTGTCGGGCGGGCCTCGCGGCGCTCGACGACGGCGCCCACGCCGAGAAGACCGTCGAGACCGCGGCGTGGGCCCGAGAGTACATGTCCGAGACGCTCGACGCGCCGACGTGGGAGAGCCACGGCAACTTCGTGCTCGCGGAGGTCGGGGACGCCGAGGCGGTCGCCGACCAACTCCAGCGTCGAGGCGTCATCGTCCGCGATTGCAGTAGCTTCGGGCTCCCCGAGTGCGTCCGGATCACCTGCGGCACGAAAGCCGAGACGCGGCGGGCGGTCGCCGAGTGCAACGAGGTGCTCGCGGAGTGAGCGTCGCGGTCACAGGCACCCCCGGCACCGGGAAGACCTCCGCGGTCGAGGCCCTCGACACCGACCTCGACGTGGTCCACCTCAACGAACTGATCCGCGAGGCCGACCTCTGGACCGAGCGCGACGCCGATCGCGACAGCCTCGTCGCCGACCTCGACGCGGTTCGCGAGCGCCTCGCCGGTCGCGAGGAGCTCCTCGTGGAGTCGCACCTCGCGCACAATCTGGACGTCGACCGGGTCGTCGTCCTCCGGTGTCACCCCGAGGAGCTACGACGGCGCCTCACCGAGCGGGGCGAAGCCGACGAGAAAGCCGCCGAAAACGCAGAGAGCGAGGCGCTCGACGTGATCCTCTCGGAGGCCGTGGCCGAGCACGGCATCGAGAACGTCTACGAGATCGAGACCACCGACCGGACGCCCGAGGAGGTCGCCGGGGAGATCGCGGCGGTGCTGGCGGGCGAACGCGAACCGAGCGCCGGCGAGGTCGACTACCTCGAATACCTATGACTCTCGACCAGCTCCGACCGGTCGCCGACCGACTGCTCGGGCCGTTCGTCTCGCTGTCGACCCGGCTCGGGCTGACCCCCGACGCGATCAGCGTGGTGGCGTTCGCGCTGGCGGCCGCGGCGGGCGCGACCTTCTACCGCGGCGGCGCCGAGCCGGCGTGGTACCTCCTCGGCGCGGTGCTCGTGTTCCTCAACGGCTGGCTCGACCTGCTCGACGGCGCGCTGGCCCGCGAACTCGGCACCGACTCGGTGGCGGGCGACATGCTCGATCACGTCCTCGACCGCTACGCGGATATCGTCATCATCGCCGGGCTGGCCGCCGGCGTCGACCGATACGCGCTCGGCCTCGCCGCGGTGACGGGCGTCCTGATGACCTCCTATCTCGGCACGCAGGCGCAGGCGGTCGGGCTCGATCGGGTGTACGGCGGACTGCTCGGTCGGGCCGATCGCCTCGCGCTCGTCGGCGCTACCGGCGCGCTCGCGGCGTTCGTGACCGCGACGCCCGGCGGCGTGTCGCTGGTCGGCTGGCTACTGGTCGTGTTCGCGGTCGTGGGTCACTTCACGGCGCTCCAGCGGTTCTACTACTCGTGGCGGGCGCTCGCCTGACCGGCCGAACACGCCGCCGGCGTCGCCGCCCGCAGCGTGGAATTTAAGAGCGCACGCGAACTACCTCCGGGCATGGTTCAGTGTGAGATGTGTGGTGCCGAGACGGGCTCGCCGAAGACCATCAAGGTCGAGGGGGCCGAGTTGGACGTTTGTGACAACTGCTCGGACTTCGGGACCGAGGTGAAGACCCAGCAGGACACCGGCTCCACGTCGACGAAGTACTCAACGTCCTCGTCGTCCTCGGGCGGCTCGTCGTCGTCGAGTACTTCGTCGAGTTCGTCGCGGTCGCGGCGCTCGGACATGTTCGACGACATGGACGAGATCGCCCAGGACTACGACGAGCGCGTCCGGAACGCCCGCGAGACCGCGGGCCTGAGTCAGGAGGATCTCGCCAACGACCTCAACGAGAAGGCCAGCCTCATCCGGAAGATCGAGCGCGGCGACATGCTCCCCAGCGACGAGGTCCAGGAGAAGCTCGAATCCGAACTCGACATCAGCCTCACCGCCGGCGCCTCCCCCGACGAGGACGAAGACTGGGACGGCGGCAGTTCGACCGGCGAGTACACCCTCGGCGACGTCGTGAAGCGGAAGGACTAGGCCACGAGCTTTTCTTCGGGCGCGCCGAGAGACGCGGCGCGCCCGAAGAAAAGCTCGATCAAAACCACTGCGGGCCTCCCGCTGGTCAGCCCTCGGACCGCTCGCTCACTGCGTTCGCTCGCGGAACTACTGATACTCTCTTTGTGGACTGTTGGGGTTCGCTCGTTCGGCTTTGGTTCTGCGGTCGCACCCGATCGGCTCTCTTCGTTCTCGCAACCTATTAGTCGCGGCCCGGCGGACCTTTCGGGTATGCAAATCGTCGTCAATCTCAAGGCGTACCCCTGCGACCCGGTCGAGATCGCGACCGCCGCCCGCGACGCGAGCGAGGCGGCCGGCGTCCCGATCGCCGTCGCGCCACAGGCCGCCCACATCGAACGCGTCGCCGAGACGGGCGTCGAGACGTGGGCCCAGCACGTCAGCGGCGTCGGGCACGGCAGTCACACCGGCTCGACGCTGGCGGCGGCCGCCGCCGAGGCGGGAGCGACCGCCACGCTTCTCAACCACTCCGAGCGCCGGCTGACGCTCGCGGACATCGACGACGCGCTGTCGGCGGCCGACCGCGCGGGCCTCGAGACCTGCGTCTGTGCGAACAACCCGGCCCAGATCGGCGCGGTCGCCGCGCTCGGCCCCGACGCGGTCGCGGTCGAGCCTCCCGAGCTCATCGGCTCAGGCACGCCGGTCAGTCAGGCCGACCCCGACGTGGTGACCGACGCGGTGGCGGCCGCCGAGGCGGTCGACGACTCGGTGTCGGTCTACTGCGGCGCGGGCATCTCGACCGGCGAGGACCTGGTGGCCGCGGGCGACCTCGGCGCGGAGGGCGTCTTGCTCGCCAGCGGCGTCGCGAAGGCAGACGACCCCGAGGCGGCGCTCGAAGAGCTGGTCGCGCCGCTGTAACGCTGTCGGAGGCTGTCGAGAGGGCGACCCGCCGATTGGTCGGCGTCACGAAATTTGGCAGTCGGCGCGTCGACTTCGAGCCGGCGCTCTCGGCCGTTCGATCGGCCTTCGAGCACAAGTCGGCGTTCGCGAGTCGTTAAAAGACGCTCACGGACGGGGGCGACCTACTCGTCGGTCGCGTCGGTCTCCTCGTCCGAGCCGGGGTCGCCTGCGCGCTCGGCCCCGTCGGCCTCGGCGTCGCCGAGTATCCCGGCCACGTCGGCGTGGTCGTACAGCAGATCGCGCATGATCTCGACCGTCTCGGCGTCCCGAGTGCGCCCGCTCCGGACCACGTCCTCGGCGCGTTCGACGGTCGTCAGGGTGTCCGACTGGACCAGCAGGATGGGGACGCCCTTCTCCTCGGCCTTCCCGACCACGGCGCCCGGCGGCCGGAACCCGCCGGTCAGGATCAGACACTTCACGCCCGGCGCTTCGAGCGCGACCCGCTGGAGGTCGGGGCGGTCGCCGCCGGTGATGAGCGCGGCGTCTTTCGTCCGCCGGAGATGTCGGAGCGCCGAGTCGCCCGACATCGCGCCGACGAGGAACCGCTCGACGAAGGCGTCGGCCGGCGCGTCGGTCAGCCGCTCGGCCGACAGCTCCTCGGCGAGGGCCGCGACGGTGACCCCCGCCAGCTCCTGTTCGCGCGGGACCACCCCGAGCACGGGCACGTCCCGGCCTTCGAGGAACGGCACGACCTCGGTGTCGAGGTCGTCGAAGCTCGCGTCCGGGACCGCGTTGAACAGGACGCCGAGCAGTCGGTCGCCGACGTCGTCGGCCGCCGCGAGCACGTCGTCGACGTCGCCGGCCTGTCCGTACTCCGAGAGCAACAGCACCTCGGCGTCGAGCAGGTCGGCGACCTCGGGGTCGGTCAGGCCGACGATGCCGCCCGTGGTGAGCTTTCCGCCGCCCTCGACGATCATGAGGTCTTTGTCCGCGGCGAGCGCCTCGAAGCTCTCCCGGACGCCCTCCCGGAGCTCGTCGGGGTCCTCGCGGCCGCGGATCGCCTGCTCGACGAACGTCGGCGAGTAGACGACCGGTTCGAGCTCGTGCATCTCGGCGTCCAGATCGAGCAGTTCTCGGGCCAGCATCGGGTCTTCGTCTAAGGTCTTGCCGACGTTGCTCTGGAGCCGGGTGCCCTTGGGTTTCATGTAGCCGACCGACTGGCCGCGCTCGGCCGCGAGCTTCGCGAGCGCGAGCGCGACCGCGGTCTTGCCTGTGCTGTCTTCTGTCGCGGTGACGAGTATGGTTTTCATAGCTCCTCCCTATCTACGGTGAGTCGCACGTCCACGGCGTCGACCCCGTCGGGGCCGGCGACGAGGGGGTTGACGTCCAGTTCGAGGATCGCGGGGAAGTCGGTCACGAGCTGCGAGAGCCGCTGGAGGCTCTCGACGATGGCTTCCCGGTCGGCGGGGTCGCGTCCGCGCGCGCCCCGGAGCAGGGGCGCCGACCGGATCCCGTCGACCATCTCGGTCGCCTCGCGCTCGCTGACGGGCGCGACCCGCGTCTCGGTGTCTTCGAGGATCTCGACGAAGATGCCGCCGAGCCCGAACAGCAACAGCGGGCCGAACTGCGGGTCGCGGTTCATCCCGATGATGGTCTCGGTGCCGGCGTCGAGGTCGACCATCTCCTGAACCTGAACGCCCAAGATCTCGGCGTCGGGCTGGTAGTTTCGCGCCCGGGTCACGAGGTCCTCGAAGGCGTCGTAGACGTCCTCGTTCGGGACGCCGACCCGGACGCCCCCGATGTCGGACTTGTGGAGGATGTCCGGGCTGACGATCTTCATCACGACCTCGCCGTCGATCCCCTGAGCCGCCTCGACGGCGTCCTCGGGGGTCTCGGCGATGGTGCCGTCGGGCGTCGGGATGCCGTAGGCGTCGAGCAGGTCCATGGCCTCGACGCCGAGGCGGTTGTCGCCGCGCTCGTCGGCGCGCTCCAAGATCTCGCGGGCGCGCTCGCGGTCCACGTCGAACCGCTCGGGGGCCTCGTACTCGCGGTCCCGGACGTTCCGGTACCGGACCATCGCGTCGAGGCTCCCGACCGCCCGGGCCGGGTCGAAGTAGTTAGGGATGCCGCCCTCCCGCAGGATCTCGCGGGCGGAGTCGGTGCGCTCGCCGCCCATCAGGACCGACGCGATCGGCTTGCCGTGCTCGGCCTGCAGGTCGGTGATCACCTCCGCGAGGTCGTCGAAGTCGATGACCGCGGTCGGGGCCGAGAGCACGACCGCCGACCCCACGTTGTCGTCGGCCAGCGCGAGGTCGAGCGCCTCGGCGAACCGGTCGACGTCGGCGTCGCCGATGGCGTCGATCGGGTTGTAGATGTTGGCCTCGTCGGGCATCGCGCCCGAGAGCGCATCGAGGGTCTCCTCGGAGAACGAGGCGAGCGAGAGCGCCGAGTCGCCCACCGCGTCGGTGGTCATCACGCCCGGACCGCCCGCGTTTGTCACGATCGCCACGTCGTCGGAGTCGGGCAACGGCTGGCCCGACAGGATCTGGGCGAAGTCGAACAGCTCCTGGACGTTCTCGACCCGGAGGACGCCGGCCTGTTCGAGCCCGGCCTCGTAGGCCTGCTCGCTCCCCGCGAGCGTCCCGGTGTGCGAGGAGACCGCCTGTGCGCCGGCCTCGGTCCGGCCGGACTTGACCATCACGATCGGCGTGTCCTCGGTCGCCTCGCGGGCGGCGTCGATGAACTCCGCGCCGTTCTCGACGCCCTCCAGATAGCCGAGGATGACGTCGGTGTCCGGGTCCTCGGCCCACGCCTCGACGAAGTCGGTCTCGTCGAGCACCGCCTTGTTGCCGAGCGAGACCACGTCCTTGAAGCCGATGCCCTGATCGTTGGCCCAGTCGAGGACCGCGGTGATGAACGCGCCCGATTGGCTCATGAACGAAATCGAGCCCGACAGCGCGTTCTCGGGGCCGAACGTGGCGTTCAGCCCGACCGGCGTGCTCATCACGCCGAGGCTGTTGGGCCCGACCAGATTCAGGTCGTACTCCTCGGCGACCGCGGTGAGTTCTCGCTCGCGGCTGGCGCCCTCGCTTCCGGTCTCGCCGAAGCCGGCGGTGATGACGACCACGTTTCGAACCCCGGCCTCGCCACACTGCTCGACCGCCTCGACCGCGATCGACGGCGGCACGACGACGACAGCGAGGTTCAGTTCGCCCGGTACCGACTCGATATCGGGGTAACAGTCCAGTCCCAACACGTCGTCGTAGTTCGGATTCACCGGGACCGTCTCGCCCGCGAAGTCGGCGACGAGGTTGTCGACGATGGCGCGGCCGATGGACCCCTCGCTCTCGGTCGCGCCGACGACGGCGACCCGATCGGGGTCGAACAGTCCCGACAGCCCGCCGGTCGCCCGGCCGGCGTCCGAGGCCTGCGTCTCTTCGCTATCCAGACCACCCGTGTTCTCGTCCACGTTCGACGGTTCGCCGGAGTCGCGCTTAAAAGTGGCGTCACGTTACAGCACCGCGGGAATCGACGCCGGCGGGGCGAGGCCCACCGGCGCGACCGAGCCCTCGTCGTCGCGTCGGTGATCGCGGACGTAATCGAGTCGTAACCGAACACAGGTCGACCCGGACTCGTGCTGGGCCGAGTCGTCGGGGCCGCGGGCCGACCGGCCGGCGAGCAGTCGGCGTCGCGGCCGCCGGTAACGCGAATTATTCACTCGAGACGAAATCAAGAATTCGGACGGTTCGACGGCGTGAAGCTGGTAAATGGTGCATAATTATACGTCCGCATCTGCTGGGTTCACTCGATGTCAGAATCCGGGAAGACAGCCAAACCACTGTCGACGGCGCTCCCCGACCCCGAGGACGCGGACAACGTCGAGTACGACCCGTCGCTCGACCGACTCAGAGCGCTCTCGTCGCACCTCGAAACCGAGACGGCCTTTGGCTCGCCGTCGTACGTCAGCGACGAGCGCTCGCGCAACGCCGACCGGACGAAAAACGCGGTCGACGACGACTTCGGCGCCGGCGACTACGCACACGTCGAGGCCGCCGTCGAGTACGCCCGCTCGAACGAGATGGTGTGTCTCGACCGCCGGATGGGCCGCCACCCAGACCACTCGTACGTCTGCCGGCTCTACGTCCCGGCCGAGTACGGCCGGATCGCGCTGGCGTGGGCGAAGCTGTTCGAACCCGTCGAGGGCAACCCCGAGCCGGACTTCCGGACGGTGCAGGTGCCCGACGCCGACGAGACCGCGATCCGAATCCTGCCCGAGGAGGGGCTGACCGCGGTCCGCGGGAGCGACTACACCGGCGAGGCCAAAAAGTCGTTCCTCCGGCTGTTCATGTTCTACGCGAAGAAGAAGGGCGGGCTCGGGCTCCACGCCGGGAGCAAGCGCGTCACCCTCGAACGCGACGGCGACCTCGAGGAGGTCGGCCAGCTGTTCCTCGGGTTGTCGGCCACCGGGAAGTCGACGCTGACCGCACACGGCCTCTGGCTCGATACCCCCGAGTCCGCGACCATGCTTCAGGACGACGTCTGTGCGCTGTTGCCCGACGGTACCGTCGCGGGCAGCGAGGGCAACGGGCTGTACGTCAAGACCATCGGCCTCGACGCCGACGAACAGCCCGCGATGTACGAGGCGGTGACCCACGAGTCGGCGGTGCTGGAGAACGTCGACGTGGCAGACGACGGGACCGTCGACTTCGACAGCGATCGACACACCGCGAACGGCCGGGCGGTCATCGAGCGCGACCACCTCGCGTCGGCGGGCGAGGACGTCGATCTCGACTCGGTCGATCAGATCTTCTTCATCACGCGCAACCCGACGATGCCGCCGGTCGCGAAGCTCTCGCCCGAACGGGCCGCCGCGGCGTTCATGCTCGGGGAGTCGATCCAGACCAGCGCGGGCGACCCCTCGAAGGCCGGCGAGTCGATCCGCGTGGTCGGCACCAACCCCTTCATCGTCGGGTCGAAGGGCGAGGAGGGCAACCGCTTTCGGGAGTTGGTGGCGGATCTCGACGTCGACTGCTTCGTGCTCAACACCGGCCACCTCGGCGCGAAGTCGAAAGACATCGGCGTCGCCGAGTCGGTGACGCTCCTCCGGGAGATCGCGCGGGGCACCGTCGAGTGGGAGTTCGACGACACCCTCGGGCTGACGATCCCCAGCGAGGTGCCCGGAATGGACGTCTCGGCGTTCTACGTCCCCGACCACGTCGAGGAGTTCGACCGCGAGCAAGAGCGGATGCGGACCGAGCGCCGGACCCACCTCGACACCTTCGCGGACCTCGCCGACGAGATCCGGGACGCGGTGTACTAGCCCGCGATCACTCCGCGTTTCGCGAGCAGGTGTCGATCCCGAGCAGTGCGTTCACGCCGCAGAACTGCGTGGCGGCGTTGAACAGCAGTCCGCCGCCCGCGAACGCCGCGACGACCGCGAGGGGACCGCGACCGGTGACCGACGCGACGACCGCGAGTCCGGCCAGCGCCGCGCCGGCGACGCCGCGGGCGAGGCGGTCTGTGCCGCCGACGTTTTTTCGTAGTGGCATAGACGCTACTGAGGACCGAACGCAGTTAACGGTACTCCCGGCGGAAGTGGCCCCGAAGTAATATGTGTGCAAAGAGTCAAGAATCGGCCATGTCCGAGAACGACGCCGAGTGGGTCGGCTTACTGACCACCGGGCTGGCCGTGTTCGTCGTCGCCCACCTGTTGCTCGCGGATACGATCTGGTACCTGCAGTACGGATCGTACGCGGTCGCGTTCG
This sequence comes from Halorussus marinus, assembly GCF_004521895.1. Lineage (NCBI taxonomy): Archaea > Methanobacteriati > Methanobacteriota > Halobacteria > Halobacteriales > Haladaptataceae > Halorussus > Halorussus marinus. The sequence continues at coordinate 86,147 of NZ_SBIR01000013.1, read as the reverse complement.
CACTGCTGTTGGCCGCCATGGTTCGATCCGACGCGGCCGAGACGGCGTGAGCGCAGTGACTCCGCGCTCGGACTTCGGCCGACGTTACGCCACGCGGTCGTGGGCCCGTCGGACCGCCCGCTCTAAGGCCTCCCGATCCGGGGAAAATCGGAAGTGCGAGTCACAGTCACAGTCCGACGCCCCGAGGCCCGCGATCGGCTCGGCGTCGAGCGCGCCGCTGACCGCACACTCGACGTCGGCGTCCGCGGTCCTGACGGCCTCGACGATCCGGCTCGCGGGGTGGCCCAGCAGGTAATCGACGTGCCAGTGGCGGGCGTCGCGCTCCCCGCGGGCGAGTTCGCGGTGGCGCTCGACCCGCGCGAACCCGCCCGGACCGAACGCGCTCCCGGTGTAGGCGTACCAGCCCGCCGGGAGGTCCCGGGCGCCCGCGGCGCCGAACTCGACGGTGGCCGACTCGCGGAGTTCCACCACGAGCGTGTAAGTGCCTTTCATACTCAGAGGTGCGAGAGGACGAGCGCCCCGCCGACCGCGAGCATCGTCAGGCCGTTCAGCGCGACCGACTGCTTGTGGTACTGGGCGAACGCGTCCTCGCCGGCCCGGTCCATCTTCGGCACGAGCACCCACCGGGCGTATGCGGCGTTTGCCGCGCCGATCCCGGCGAGCGCGAGCACGCCCAGCCGGTTCGAGTCGAAGCCCGCCGACAGCCCGGCGGCGACCGCCCCGAGGCCCGCGATGGCGCCGAGCGCGACGCCGAAGACGTAGTACTTGGGGAAGATGGCGTTGACCACCCGCCCGGCGTCGTCGCCGAGCACGTCGAAGACGGTGGGCGCGCCCACGAACGAGAAAAACAGCATGCTCCCGAGCCAGACGCCGAGCGCGGCGTCGACGACGACCGCGAGCGCGGTTTGTGCGAGGCTCATGCCCGGCGGTTGGGAGCCCGCCCAAATCAACCGTTTGGAACCGGCCGAGCTACTCGGCCACGTCCGCGACCGTGCCGCCCGAGAGGTCGACGAGCGTCTCGGGGTCGATCGGGAACACCGCCTCGGGCGTGCCGGCGGCGGCCCACACCGTCTCGAAGGTGGTCAGCGTCTCGTCGACGTACACCGGCACGTCGGCGTCGTGGCAGAACGGCGGCACCCCGCCGATCGACCACCCGAGGACCGACTTGATCTCGGCGGCGTCGGCCATCCCGACCGCCTCGGGGGCGACGCCCCTGTGCTCGGCGACCTTCGCCTCGCTGACCCGGTTGGCGCCGCTGGTGACGACGACGACGAGCGAGTCGTCGGCCCGCATCGCGATACTGCTGGCGATCTGGGCCACGTCGCAACCGATCGCCTCGGCGGCGTCGGCGGCGGTCTTGGTCCCCTCGGGGAACTCTTCCACGTCGGGGTCGAAGCCGTACTCCCTGCTCGCGCGCTCGGTGAACTCGCTCGCTCGCTGGTGCATGGCACAGAGTAGCGAGCCCCGGGTTCAAATAGGTCGGGCGAAACGGCAAACCGCGCGGCTCGGTCGACCGACTCCACCCGGCTCACTCCGGGGGCGCGTCCCAGTCGTCGCCCCGATCGACCGGGTCGTACCCGAGGACCTCGCGAGCGTGATCGAGGTCGACCCACCGGCGGTCCGGGTCGTTGTCGCTGACGCCGTAGAAGACGTCGAACTCCACGCGCTCGTCGGCGAGACAGCACTCGACCATGTGGGCGAAGTCCCGGCGGGACTGCCAGGTCCCCTTCAGCCGGGCGACCATCCGGTCGTACTCCGCGCTGTCGCGCTCCCACCGGCCGTCCTCGACGCCGCGCTCGGCGTCGCCGTAGGGGTGGTCGTACTCGGGGTCCCGGATGCTACAGATCCGGAGAGCGTACACCCGGAGGTCGCGGTTCTCGGCGTAGAACCGCGCGAAGTCCTCGCCGGCGGCCTTCGAGGCGCCGTACGGCGAGTCGGGCCGGACCGGGTCGGCGTGGTCGACGCTCAGTTCGAAGTCCCGCGAGTAGATCTCGGGTGCGTTGTCGACCTCGTACATCCCGACGGCGTGGATCGAGGAGGCGAACACGAAGCGGTCGACGCCGGCGTCGGCGGCGGCTTCGAGCGCGTTCTGGGTGCCGACGACGTTGTTCTCTAACACGTCGGGCCACGTCCCGTCGGTGCTGGGGTAGGCCGCGAGGTGGACCACGGCGTCCTGACCGTCGAAGGCCGGACGGATCGTGTCGTAGTCGCTCACGTCCGCGACGACCGTCTCGCGGTCGGGGTGGTCCTCGCGGTCGAGCAGCGTGAACTCGTGGTCGTCGCCGAGGGAGTCGGTGACGGCGGTGCCGACGGTGCCGTGCGCGCCGGTGAGCAAGACGTCCATACAATCTGCGGGAGCGACACGCCCTTAGTTCGGTCGGGGAAAACCTGCCCCAATCGAAAGGGAAAACTGTTTGAAATCGCTGGCCGCACTCCGAGGCATGCAAGTCCGTATCAGCGACGGGGCGACCGACGACGAGGCCGCCGCCATCGCGGCGGCGCTCGCCCGCCACGTCCGCGACGAGGTGGAAGTGTACGTCGGGGACGCAGACGCCCCCGCGGTCGTCCGCGACCGGCCGACCGCCGGATCGACCGAGCGCCCGACGGCCGGCGTCGAAGCCGACCACGCCGACGGCCTCGGCCCCACCGACCGCGAGGAGCGCCTGTGGGACGAGATCGAGGACATCGAACTGGGCGGCCCCGAGAAGTACAAAGCGCGCCTCGACGAGCAGGGCAAGCTGTTCGTCCGGGATCGGCTCGACCTCTGGTTCGGCGAGGACGGACTGCTGTTCGAGGACGGGAAGTTCGCGAACTTCGACGCGTGGCACCCCGACAGCCCCGAAGTCGAGGCCGACAACGACGACCGACTCCCGGGCGACGGCCTGCTGACCGGCGCCGCCGAGTTCGAGGGCCGACAGCTCCACTTCATGGCCAACGACTTCACGGTCAAGGCGGGGTCGATGGCCCAGAAGGGCGTCGAGAAGTTCCTCCGGATGCAACAGCGCGCGCTGAAGTCGGGCAAGCCCGTCCTCTATCTGATGGACTCCTCGGGCGGCCGCATCGACCAGCAGACCGGCTTTTTCGCCAACCGCGAGGGCATCGGGAAGTACTACTACAACCACTCGATGCTCTCGGGGCGGGTGCCCCAGATCTGCGTGCTCTACGGGCCCTGCATCGCGGGCGCGGCCTACACGCCGGTGTTCGCGGACTTCACGATCATGGTCCGGGACATGTCGGCGATGGCGATCGCCTCCCCCCGGATGGTCCAGATGGTCACCGGCGAGGACATCGAACTCGAGGAGCTGGGCGGCCCGGACGTCCACGCCCGCCAGTCGGGAAGCGCCGACCTCGTGGCCGACGACGAGGAGCACGCCCGCCAGCTCGTCGCCGACCTCGTCTCCTATCTCCCCGACAGCGCCGACGAGAAGCCGCCCCAAACCGAGGGGACGCCCCCGTCGAAGGCCCCCGAGGGAATCGACTCGATCGTGCCCCAAGAGCCCAACAAGGGCTACGACATGACCGACGTGATCGACCGGGTGATCGACGCGGGGTCGTACTTCGAACTCAAGCCCGAGTACGGCAAGGAGATCATCACCGCGTTCGCCCGGATCGACGGCCGGCCGGTCGGCATCGTCGCGAACCAGCCCGCCCAGCGGGCCGGCGCAATCTTCCCGGACGCCGCCGAGAAGGCCGCGGAGTTCATCTGGACCTGCGACGCCTACGATATTCCGCTCCTGTACCTCTGTGACACCCCCGGCTTCATGGCGGGCTCGCAGGTCGAGAAAGACGCCATCCTCGAGAAGGGCAAGAAGTTCATCTACGCCACCTCCTCGGCGACCGTCCCCAAGCAGACCGTCGTCGTCCGGAAGGCCTACGGCGCGGGCATCTACGCGATGGGCGGCCCCGCCTACGACCCCGAGAGCGTCCTCGGGCTCCCGTCGGGCGAGATCGCGATCATGGGGCCCGAAGCCGCCATCAACGCGGTCTACGCCCGGAAGCTCGCCGAGATCGACGACGAGGACGAGCGCGCCCGCAAAGAGCAAGAGCTCCGCGAGGAGTACCGCGAGGACATCGACGTCCACCGGATGGCGAGTGAGGTCGTCATCGACGAGATCGTCCCGCCGAGCACCCTGCGGACCGAACTCGTCAACCGGTTCGACTTCTACGAGGGCATCGAGAAGGACCTGCCCGACAAGAAGCACGGCACGATCCTGTAATCGGGGTCACTCGCCCCTCAGGGCGTCGGCCAACACCGCCAGCGCCAGCCCCAGCAGTCCCACGTCGCGGGCGATCACGTCGCCGAAGCGCCCGGTCGTCGCCCACACGACCGCGAGGTAGCCGATCGTGGCGGTCAGCGACGCGGCGGCCACCGACGCCGCGACGCCGGTGTACCGGTCGGCGACCAGTAGCAGGGCGAACCCGATTTCGAGCCACCCGTTGACGAGCATGAACGCGACGGGCGAGACGACCAACAGCGGTGCGAGCCAGTCGACGACGTACACCGCCCACGCCCCGGGGTTCAGTAGCTTGTGGACACCCGCCGCGAACAACATCCCGCCGAGCCCCCACCGCGCGAGCGTCGGGGACGGCGGGAGCGCCCGGGCCGCTCGGTCGGCCACCGATTCGAGCACCGACGAACCGTCGCTGGTCGACATGCGGCCGGCTACGGACCCGGCCGCCGAAAGTCCCGCGGTCGAGCGACGCCACCCCCCGGCGCGGGCTCGGGGCCCTCGAACGAGGCGCGTAACGCCGAGTTGTCCGCCGAAACCGACGCTACAGGGGGCGTCGCCCGGATCGGGGCGGCGAGCGCGACGGTCGGTTCGGCCGAGTTAATCCGGCGTGTCACCGACTAAGGAGCCTCATAACAATCCGGGAGCCCGTCCTCTTTGCGTCCGTGAGGCGGAGCGCTCGCGCCCGCACCTGATATCTATGGGCTCTGACGGACGCTACTGGCCGACGGCGACTCGGACGTACCACCGCGCGACCGACCCCTTCTCGAGGGCGAGCCGCGCCGAGCGAGCGCTCTGGGCGCTCGTGGCGGTCGGGCTCGTCGGCGATCTCGCCACGACCTACTACGGCCTCCAGCTCGGGCTGGTCGAGTCGAACCCGGTCGCCCGGGCCGCGATCGAGCGGTTCGGGTTCGCGGCGATGGGCGGGCTCAAACTGTTCGCGCTGGGCGTCGGGGTGGGCTGTCGCCGCCTGCTTCCCGACAGCCACGGCGCGCTGGTGCCGGCCGGGCTCGCGGTCCCGTGGCTGGCGGCCGCGGGTATCAACCTCTCGCTGTACGCGGCCGTGCTCTGAACCGCCGGAGGTCTCGTCGCTCGTCGAAACCGATTTAAGCTCCTTCTGTGACGTGGAACCGTGTCCACCCCTTCGCGCAGGCGGTATCTCGGCGCCGTCGCGACGGCCGGAGCGACGGCACTGTCGGGCTGTGGCGGCCTGCTCCGACGCGACGATGAGGGCGAGGAGGCCGAGCTCCGCGAACGCATCGACCGACTCGAAGCCGAAAACGACCAGCTCCGGGCCGAGCTCGACGACCGCGAGGACGAACTCGACCGGTCGGAGGCCGAGCGACGGCGGCTCGAAACCCGGCTCGACGAGGAGCGAAACGAGACCCGAACGCTCCGCGAGCGCCTCGAAGATCGGAACGCCGAGCTCGAGTCGCTCCGGACGAGGATCGACGCTCAGGAAGCCCGCATCACTCGGCTTCAGGCGACGATCTCGCTCCTCCGCGAGTCCGCGCCCGACACCCGGTTCGACGAGACCGTCCGGGAGTCGGCGCTCGGCGTGGGCGAGTCCGTCAGGGAGTCGGTGGTCTACCTCCAAGTGGCCGACGCGGGCCGACGGAGCCACGGCACCGGCTTTCTGATCGCGCCGGATCTGGTCGTGACGAACAGTCACGTCGTCGGCGATAGCGAGGACATCACCTGCTGGACGCTCGGCGGCGATACCCTCTCGGTGTCCGTTCTCGGCCGGGTCGAGAGCAACGACCCCGACGTCGCGGCCCTCCGCCTCGACGACGGCGGGGCCGACGCAGGCGAGCCCCTGTCGACCGGCGACTCCGGCTCGCTGTCGACCGACCAGCCGCTCGTGCAGGTCGGCCACCCGGGGTCGTTCGGCAACTGGGTCATCTCGCTGGGGCCGTTCGTCGAGCGGGCCCGGTTCCGGAGCGCCGACGGCGGGACCCACTCGGAGCTCAAGACGCTGGTGCCGACCATCCCCGGAAACAGCGGGTCGCCGGTGCTCACTCTCGACGGCGACGTGGTCGGGCTCACGTACGCGGGCCTGCCCAAGACGTACAAGGCGCCCGACGAAGCGCCGACGCCAGCGCCGGCGAAGGTGTACGAGGCGGTCGCACCCCAGACGTACACGCTCCACGAGACGATCGAACGCGTCCGGCGCCAGCTCGCCGAGTGGGAGTAGACCGCGCTACTGGTTTGTCTGCTTCAGCGACAGGACCGTCCGGTCGAACTCACAGACCAGCGTCTCCTCGTCGTCGTCTCGGTCCACCGTGAACGCCTCGACGTGCATCGTCACGACGCCCCGTTCGCCGTCGGAGGTCTCGCGCTTGTCGGTCACGGTCGACTGCGCCCGGATGGTATCGCCGTGGAAGACCGGGTTGGGGTGTTCGACCCCGTCGTACGAGAGGTTCGCGACGATCGTCCCGTCGGTGGTCTCGGGGATCGAGAGCCCGACCGCGAGACTCATGGTGTAGAGCCCGTTGACGAGCCGGTCGCCGAACTCCGTGTCGGCGGCGAAGTCGGCGTCGAGGTGGAGGGGCTGTTGGTTCATCGTCATATCGCAGAACCGCTGGTTGTCGCTCTCGCTCACCGTCCGGCGTTTCTCGTGTTCGATGGTCTCGCCGACCGCGAACTCCTCGTAGTACAGTCCCGTCATGACCGGGGGGTCGGCGCGCTCGGTCAAAAACCCCGCCGGTTCGACGCCGGTGGCGCGCTCGCTTCCCGAGTATGGAGCGCCTACGACGGCGGTAATCGGCCCATAACAAAGGGTACGTCGGCGGTAACTCGGGATGCAGTCCGGTAACCGAGACAATCCATGTCCGAAGACCGACGCCAGTTCGTGTGGGCGCGACCCGGAGGGGAACGTGAGCGCGCCGACTCTCCCGCCGGCCGTAACGCGGTGCCGAGGACACCGCAGGGCGACCAGCCCCCGGTCGGCGACAGCTCGGACGCACGCGGGGACCGACCCCCGCGTGTGCGTCCGGCGACGGGCGGCGCGACCGGGCGCGAAGCGGCGCGCCCGCCGAACGCGGCGTCGAGGGGCCCGACGGGCCGCCGATCGGACGATCCGCGAGTGCGGTTTCGATTCCGGGCCCGCGGCCCGGTCGGGGTCGCATCCGCCGCGGGGGACCGAAGCGTGTACCTCGGTTGCGCGGACGGCTACGCGCGTGCGCTTGCCCCGGACGGCTCGGTCCGTTGGACCGTCCGGCTCGGCGGACGCGTCTCCGCGCCGTCGGTCGCCGACGGACTCGTCTACGCGGCGGCCGCCGACGGGACGGTGGTCGCGCTCGATCCGGCGACCGGGGAGCGCCGGTGGACGTTCGCGACCGGCCGGGAACTGCGGGCCGGGCCGGTCGTCGCCGACGGGACGGTGTACGTCGCGGGCGACGGCGGTCGGGTAACGGCCCTCCACGCCGAAGACGGGACGCGGGCCGGGAGCTTCCGGAACGCGGCCCGAGCCATCTGTGCGCTCGCGGTCGACGGCGACCGCCTCTTTCTCGCGGGTCTCGACGGCGGCGCGTACGCTCACGACCGAACCGACGGCCGGGAACGCTGGCGGGTCGCGCCCGACGCGGCGGTCCACGGCGCCCCGACCGTCGAGGGCGAGACGGCCTACGTCGGCACCGTCGACGGCGGTCGAATCCGCGCCGTCTCCGCCGTCACGGGCCGAGAGCGGTGGCGATTCGACGCCGGCGCGGGCGTCTGGGCGTCACCCGCGGTCGTCGGCGACACCGTCGTCGCGGGGAGCGCCGACGGCGCCGTCTACGCGCTCGACGCTCCAGACGGCGCCGAGCGATGGCGCATCGACACCGGCGCCCGGATCTGGGCGTCGGCGGTCGTCGCGGACGGCACCGCGATCGTCGGCAACGAAGCGGGAGTCGTCTACGCGATCGACGTCGAGACCGGCGCCGTCGAGTGGCGCCATCGGCCCGGGGAGGCCGTGGTCGCGCCGGCCGCCGTCGCGGACGCGACGGTGTACGTCGCCGACCGCGGCGGGGCCGTCAGTGCGCTTTCGAAGGACGTACGTTGAAGGCCGGCCCGATCCGTTTTTTCGATATGGCTCGCAGAACGCTCCTGTTCACGCCGGGCGACCGCCCGGAGATGCTCCGCAAAGCGCCGAGCGCCGGCGCCGACGTGATCGTGTTCGACCTCGAAGACGCCGTCGCGCCGGGGCGGAAAGACGAGGCCCGCGAGGCGATACACGCGGTGCTGGCCGACCCCGAGTTCGCCCCCGACTGTGAGGTCTGCGTTCGGCTCAATCCGACCGGCATCGCGGCCGACGACGACCTCAGCGGCGTGCTCGGCGAGGGCGCGGGCGAGACGCTCGACTCGGTGATGTTGCCCAAGACCGAGTCGCCCGACGACGCCGAGACGCTCGTCCGACTCCTCGACGAGCGCGACGCCGACGTTCCGATTCTGGCGCTGGTCGAGACCGCCGCCGGCGTGCTGGCGGCCCGGGAGATCGCGGCGGTGTCTGCGGTAGACGCCCTCGCGTTCGGCGCCGAGGACCTGTCGGCCGACGTGGGCGCGACCCGAACGACCGAGGGAACGGAAGTGCTCTACGCCCGCGAGCACGTCGTCCTCGCGGCGAGCGCGGCCGGCGTCGACGCCATCGACACGATTCATACGGACATCGAGGACACCGATGGACTCGCCGAGGCGACCGAGTTCGCGATTCAGTTGGGGTACGACGGCAAGATGACGATCCACCCCGCGCAGGTGCCGGTCGTCAACGAGGCGTTCACGCCCGATCCCGATCGAATCGAGTGGGCCGAGCGCGTCCTGTCGGCCAAGCGCGAGGCCGACGCCGACGACAGGGGCGTCTTCCGGGTCGACGGCGAGATGGTCGACGCGCCGCTGGTCGCACAAGCCAAGCGAGTGCTCGCGTACGCCCGCGCCGCCGACGAGGCCTGAAACGCAGTCGATCGCCGGTCTCAGGGCCAGAGCCCGCGGACGCTCTTCGCCTCGGCGATCCGGTCGAGTGCGACGATGTAGGCGGCGTCGCGCCAGCTCACGTCGCGGGCTTCGACCTCGGCTCGAACGTCGTTCCACGCCGAGAGCATGTGGTCTTCGAGCTCCTCGTTGACGCGTTCGAGCGACCACTGGCGGCGGTTGATGTCCTGGAGCCACTCGAAGTACGACACCGTGACTCCGCCGGCGTTCGCGAGGATGTCAGGCACCACGTCGATGCCCCGCTCTTCGAGGATCGAGTCGGCGGCGAAGGTGGTCGGACCGTTGGCGCCCTCGACCACCACGTCGGCGTCGACGTCGCCGGCGTTGTCGGCGGTGATGACGTTCCCGATCGCGGCCGGGATCAGCACGTCCACGTCGAGTTCGAGGATCTTCTCGTTCGAGAGCTTCTCGGGGGCGTCGTGAGTCATGACCGCTTCGGGCTGTTCCTCGTGGGAGGGGACCGCGTGGGTGTCGAGGCCGTCGGGGTCGTAGATCGCCCCGTTGACGTCGCTGACCGCCACGACGTTCGCGCCCCAGTCGTCGAGCGCTCGGGCCGCGTTGGCTCCCACGCTCCCGAACCCCTGGACCGCCACCGTCGTCTCTTCGAGGTCCTGATCGTAGTAGTCGACGACCTCGCGGGCGATGATAGCGACGCTCCGGCCGGGAGCCTCCTCGCGGCCGTAGCTCCCGCCGATCACGGGCGGCTTGCCCGTGACCACGCCGGGGATCGTCTCGCCTTCCTGCATCGAGTAGGCGTCCATGAACCACGCCATCGTCTGGGCGTCGGTGCCCATGTCCGGCGCCGGGATGTCGCGTTTCGGGCCGATCGCGTCGCGGATCTCCTCGGCGAACCGGCGGGTGAGTCGCTCTTTTTCCTCGGTGCTCAGTTCCTTGGGGTTCACGACGATCCCGCCCTTGCCGCCGCCGAACGGCAGGTCCATCACCGCGCACTTCCAGGTCATCCACATCGACAGCCCCACGCACTCTTTCTCGCTCACATGGGGGTGGAAGCGAAGCCCGCCCTTGTACGGGCCCCGGACGTCGTCGTGCTGGGCGCGGTAGCCCGTGTACACGTCGACGCTCCCGTCGTCGCGCTTGAGCGGCACCGCGACCCGGTGGACCTTCGTCGGGTGTTTGAGTCGCTCGATCACGCCGGGATCGACGTCGAGGTGGGCCGCGGCGTGTTCGAGTTGGCGGCGCGCGGTCTCGAGCGCGGACTCGGGCGCTTCGGTCTCCTCGTCGGTCCCGTGCTGTTCCGTGGATTCGGTTTTGCCTGAAGACATGGTGTGTAGTCGCGTCGTCCGCCGACTCGCTGGGCTCGCCGCCCGGTCGGGGCGACGAGCGTGCCGGTCCGGCGCGAGTCGCGCTGGCGGCGCGTCGTGGGGCAAAGGTTTCCGTAGCCGTATAAAATATTAATGCTATAGTTACGACTTAGGGCCTTATACACACACGTATGACGGATGCAGAATCGTAATCGTATTAACCGAAACGCCCGCTCGCGACCGTCTATGGCGCCGAGGCGGCCACTGGTTTCGGAAACGGTATCAGTCCCCGTCGTGACGGAGTAGGTGACGCCAGACAGTACCACCCATGTCCGAGCAAGCAAACCCCTTCGAGAGCCTACAAGAACAGATCGACGACGCCGCCGCGTACGTCGACGCCGACGACGACGTGCTGGCGCGTCTGAAACACCCTGAACGCGTCCTCGAAACCAACCTCTCGGTCGAGATGGACGACGGTTCGGTCGAGGTGTTCAAGGCGTTCCGATCCCAGTTCAACGGCGACCGCGGCCCGTACAAGGGCGGCATCCGATACCACCCGGGCGTCTCGCGTGACGAAGTGAAGGCGCTCTCCGGGTGGATGGTCTACAAGTGCGCCATCGTCGACATCCCCTACGGCGGCGGCAAGGGCGGCATCGTCATCGACCCCAGCGAGTACAGCGAGGCCGAACTCGAACGGATCACCCGGTCGTTCGCGACGGAACTGCGGCCCCTGATCGGTGAGGACCGCGACATCCCCGCGCCCGACGTCAACACCGGCCAGCGCGAGATGAACTGGATCAAAGACACCTACGAGACGCTGGAAAACACCACCGAGCCCGGCGTCATCACCGGCAAGGCCCTCGACAGCGGCGGGAGCGAAGGCCGGGTCGAGGCCACCGGTCGGTCGACGATGCTGACCGCCCGCGAGGCGTTCGACTACCTCGACAAGGAGATCGAGGGCGCGAGCGTCGCGGTGCAGGGCTACGGGAACGCCGGCTGGATCGCCGCGAAGCTCATCGACGACCTCGGTGCGAACGTCGTCGCGGTCAGCGACTCCAGCGGCGCCGTCTACGACGAGGCGGGCTTCGATCCCCGCGACGTCAAAGACCACAAGAACGAGACCGGTAGCGTCACCGGCTACCCCGGTGCCGACGAGGAGTTCACGAACGAGGAACTGCTCACGCTCGACGTCGACCTGCTGGTCCCCGCCGCGCTGGAGAATGCCATCAACGGCGACCTCGCGGCCGACGTCGCGGCCGACGTGGTGGTCGAGGCCGCCAACGGGCCGCTCACGCCCGAGGCTGACGACGTGCTCGCCGACACCGAGACCTACGTCTTCCCCGACATCCTCGCGAACGCCGGCGGGGTCACGGTGTCGTACTTCGAGTGGGTCCAGAACCGCCAGCGGTTCTACTGGACCGAAGCGCGCGTCAACGAGGAACTCGAACGGGTCATCACCGACGCCTTCGACGAACTGGTCGCCACCTACGACGAGACCGACGCTCCGACGATGCGAACCGCCGCGTACGCCGTCGCCATCGATCGCGTGCTCGGCGCGTACGAAGAGGGCGGCAACTGGCCCTGAAGCGGCGGACCCCGCTTTCGTTCTCAGCCCTGATAACGGGATCCGGGTTTTATAGGCCATGACTGAGTGGTGAAAGCTAAGAGCATCATGTTCGACGACGTACGTTGGCCGAGCGATCGGGGTCAGGTGGGTATCGGCACGCTCATCGTGTTCATCGCGATGGTGCTGGTCGCCGCCATCGCGGCGGGCGTCCTGATCAACACTGCCGGCTTTCTCCAGACGAAGGCCGAACAGACTGGCGTGGAATCGAGCGGACAGGTGACCGATCGGGTCAAAGTCGTCAGCACGATTGGGAAGGTCGGCAACGACGACACCGTGACGCTGGTGAACCTGACGGTGATGAAAAGCTCCGGCGCGGGCGACATCAACCTCTCGACGGCCACCGTCGAGTGGCTGGGGCCGGATCAGGGCACGATACTGACGAACGGTTCGAAAGCCAACGAGACCCGGTTCAACTCCTCCGTGATCAAAGACAGACAGGACACGTACCCGGTGTTGGTCAACAAGGAGGACCGGTTCCGGATCACGATCAATCCGACGAAGCTCTCGGACGACGGGTCGGGACTCGCGGCGGGCGAGGAGTTCACCGTCAAAGTGGTCACGACCGCCGGCGCGGTGACGTACGAACACAGCGTCCCCCAGACGATGACCAATCGGGAAGCGGTCACGCTCTGACCCCGGCGAACTGACGGTTCTATTCTGTCTTGCCTTCGATCGGTGCCGTTTCCGTCAACGCCGAAACGTGACGGATGGCGGAGCGGGGCTCGGGGCTCACAGCCCGAGTTCGCGACCGATGACTAAGTGCTGGATCTCGCTGGTCCCCTCGCCGATCTCCATGAGCTTCGCGTCCCGGAGGAACCGCTGGGGTGCAAAGTCCTCGGTGTAGCCGTAGCCTCCGAGCACCTGGACGGCGTCTTCAGCCACCTCGCGGGCGGCCTCGCTGGCGTCGAGTTTCGCGAGGGCGCTCTCGTGGCTCACGCGCTCGCCCTGATCGTACGTCCAGGCGGCCTTGCGGGTCAGCAGGCGGGCCCGCTCTACCTTCCGGTCCATCGAGACCACCTTGTTTCGGATCGCGTCGAACTCCGAGATCGGGTGGCCGAACTGCTCGCGCTCGGTACTGTAGGCCTTGGCGGCCTCGAACGCCCCCTGAGCGAGCCCGGTCGAGAGCGCGGCGATCGAGATGCGACCGCCGTCGAGGGTCTTTTTGGTCTGGTCCCAGCCCTCGCCCACCTCGCCGAGAAGCCGGTCCTCGGAGAGGCGCACGTCGTCGAGCCGGATCTCGCAGGTCGGCGAGGCGTTTAACCCCATCTTGTCCCAGACGGTGGTGACCTCGAAGCCGTCGTCTTCCTCGGGGTCGACGATGAACGTCGAGATGCCGTCGTAGCCGGCCTCCGAATCGGTGACCGCCTTCACGAGCACCGAGCCGGCGACGTTGGCGTTGGTGATGAACTGCTTGGTGCCGTTGAGCACCCACTCGTCGCCGTCCCGCTCGGCGGTGGTGTCCATGTCGCTGGCGTCCGACCCCGAGCCGGGTTCGGTCAGCGCCCACGCGCCCAGATGCTCGCCCTCCGCGAGCGGCCGGAGCCACCGCTCTTTCTGGGCGTCGGTGCCGAACAGCTCGATCGGCTTGGTCGCAAGCGAGACGTGGGCGGCGTACGAGAGCCCGACGGAGCCCGAGACCCGGCCGAGCTCCTCGGCGACCAGCGAGTACATGAGCTGGTCGCCCCCGAGCCCGCCGTACTCCTCGGAGACCGGCACGCCCATCACGTCGAGGTCCGCGAGCTGATCGAAGATCTCGGCGGGAAAGCGGTGTTCGTCTTCGATCTCCTGAGCGATGGGTTCGATCTCCGCCTCGCAGAACTCCCGGACGGTGTCCCGGATCATCCGATGCTCGTCGGGAAGGCTGAAGTCCATGGGCAAAAATTGCGCGAGCGACGTATTAAAAACAGCGAAGGGTCGGGCGCCGGCGGGCCGCGACTCTGATCTCTCGGAGCGTGGGGCTCGAACGCCCGGAGTCCGAAACGTTTTGCGAGTCGCCGGAGACGACACGCCATGGCGAGCGCGCTGGAGACGGTTCGAGCCGCGATCGAGTGGCTGGCGGCCTCGGCGGTCGCCGACCTGCTGGCGGCGACGCTGATCGTGATCCTCGGGTGGTACCTCGGCCGGCTCGCGGTCCGGGTCGTCGGCCGGTCGGTCGCCCGGCGGTTCCAGCGACCGAGCCTGACCAAGACGGTGTTAGGCGCGATTCGGGGGGTCGTGATGATCGGGGCGGTGATCGCGGCCGCGCGCGTCCTGAACTTCCGGGGGACCGAGATCTTGCTGTCGGTGACCGTGTTCTCGGCGGTGCTTGGCCTCGTGCTCGCGCCGATCGTCGGGAGCGTCATCAACGGCCTGTTCATCCTCGCCGACCAGCCCTACGAGATCGGCGACATGATCGAGCTGGTCGACCGGGGCAAACAGGGGTACGTCGAGGACATCACGATCCGGTACACCAAGATCTTCACGCTGGAGAACACGTTCCTCGTGATTCCGAACGCGAACATGCGCGAGCGCGACGTCATCAACTACTCCGCGGAGGACACCCGGTCGCGGCTCTCGCTCACCCTGCTGGTGACCTACGAGAGCGACATCGAGGCGGCCCGCGCCATCATGGAGCGGGCGGCCCGCGAGACGGCCGAGGTCGTCGAGGGCGGACCGGACATCCGCGTGGGGAGCGCGCGCTACCCGTCGGCGCCGGTCACCTACATCAAAGAGTTCGCCGACCACGGGGTGTTGCTCGACCTGCGCTACTGGGTCAAAGAGCCCTACTACATGGGTCGGGTCGAGTCGAAGCTCAACGAACGCATCTGGGACGAACTCGAGGGCGCGGACGTCGAGATCGCCTACCCCCACAGCCACCTCGTGTTCGACGAGACCAGCGGCACCGCTCGGGTCGAGATCGACCGCGACGGGCCACACCGATCGGCTCGGGGGGAGTCCGACGCCTCGGACTGAGGCCGCCGGGAACCCGGCGTCAGGACTCGACGGTGAGGACCTCGGCGTCGAGTTGCTCGCGCAGAAACCGCTCGATGTCGGGGTTGGCGGTCAGCGCCCGGAACATCCGTCGCCACCGCCCGACCTGCTTGTGGCCGATAACGACCACGTCCGCCCGCTCGGCCGCGACCTCTTCGAGGATCGTCTCCTCGACGAGGAACCCCTCTCGGACCACGTAGCGCGTCCGCGAGAGGCCCTCGAACGCCGATTCGACCGCGCGCTTTAACTGGGCGCGGGTCACGTCCCGACCCCGGTGGTAGAGGTTAACATGGAGGACGGTGAGCGTGGCGTCGCGCTGGTCGGCCACGCGGATCGCCTCCGCGAGGGTCCGTCTGGAGTGGCGAGTCAGCGGGTACCGGACGGGGACGACGACGCGAGTCATGTCGGCTCTCACGCCGCCAAAGCCCTTCTATCGCTCGGCTCCGGGCGTCCGGCCGGCCGCCCCGGCGGTCTCGACGATCCGGCCGTCGACGGTCGGGTCCACGCCCGTCTCCCGGGCGTACTCGACGAGCACCTCGTACTGGATCCCGTGGCGCTCGACCCGGAGGTCCTCGCCCAGCGAGGGGAACTCGTCGTCGGTGTGGAGCACGTAGTCCGAGAGCGCGACCGAGTAGGTCCGGTCGGGATCGAGGGGGTCGCCGTCGACCCGGACGGACTCGACGGTGCAGGCGGTCGGGTCCCACGCGATCTGGGCGCCGCTGATCTGGGCGTGCCACCAGTCCGGTTCGGCGAAGTCGAGGTCCGGGCCCGCGGCCCACTCGAACGCCGACCGGAGCGCCGATCCCGGCACCTCGGCGACGACGACCCGCTCCTCGAAGGGGATGACGCTCACCAGATCGGCCGCGGTCACCTCGCCCGCGATCGCGTCGCCGGTCCGGACCCCGCCGGCGTTCTGGAGGCCGACCGCGGCGCCGGTCGCCCACCGGTAGGCGTCGGCGACGAAGTTGCCCAGTCGGTTCTCCCCCCCGAACAGCGTGGTCTCGGCGCGGTCGATGGGGTCGGCCACCTCGCCGACGGTCTCGTCGAGGCCGGCCTCGGCGAGGCGGGCGCGCATCGCCGACGCGACCGCCTCGTCGACCGGGGCGTCCGCGACCGGGTGGCGAGTCACCTCGCCGGTCGCCAGGTCGACTTCGAGGACGACCGACCCGCCGTCGCCGGGTCGGGTGAGCAGCGTGTCGTCGATCCGGTCGCGGCGCTCTGTCGGGACGTGACCGCCGAGGATGGCGTCGGCGTCGACCGCCCGCGCAAGGTCTTCGTCGCCCCGGCCGAGGTGCGAGAGCACCACCGCGTAGTCGGCGTCGAGGCCCGCGAGCGCCTCGCGAGCGCCCGCGATCGGGTCCCGGAACTCCAGATCGGTCGCGAAGGGGTTGAGCGAGGCGGTCCGCGGGGTGGTGACGCCGACGAACCCCACCGTCGCGGCGCCGGCGTCCAGCGTCGTCGCGGGCGCGACGCCGACGTCGGCGCCGAACTGTCCGCCGTCGCCCGTCCGCACGTTCGCGCTCACCCACGTCTGGGGCGAGTCGGCGATCAGTTCGGCAAGCGCCGCCCGGCCGTGGTCGAACTCGTGGTTGCCGAACGTCTCGACGTCCGGGTCGACCGCCTCGTAGAAGTCAAGCGCCTGCGCGCCCTCCTCGACGAGCGCGAGCACGCCCGGGGAGGTGTTGTCGCCCGATCCGACGATCAGGGTGTCCTCGTCGGCGCGCTCTCGGAGCAGTCCGGCGAGCCGACCGGCCCGTTCGGGGGAGTCGTAGACGTTCTCGACGTCGGAGTAGTGGAGGAGGCGGGGCGCCATTACCGATCCGTTGTCAGGGTCGCGGTATGACTCCTTCGAGACGGTCCCGGAGTCAGTACGCCTAAGCCCCTCGACCGACTACGCGGGTGTGATGAACGCGACCACGACCGGCGACGGCGAGACGGTGTACGTCGCCCGCGAGGAAGACGAGCGCGGCTCGAAGGGGCCGTTTTTCGTCGTCTACCGCGGCGAGGACCGCGAGCGCCGGTACGGCTACTTCTGTGGCAACTGCGAGCGGATCGACAACGCGATGGACGCGATGGGTCGCATCGAGTGTAACGTCTGTGGCAACATCCGCAAGCCGACCGAGTGGGACGCCGCCCACGAGTAGTCCGGCCACTCGACTTTTACTCGGCGTCGCCGAACGACCACTATGTCAGAGGTACGCGAGGGCGTCGTCGAGGAACTCGACGAGCACAGCGAGACGATGACGCTTCGGGAGTTCGTCCAGACGGTCGAGCGACGTCACCCGAGCGATCGACGCGGGATCGACCCGGATCTGCTGGCGGCGTACGCCGAGGCGGTCTACTTCGACGTCGATCTCGGGGCGCTCGACGACCGGGTGACCGACAGCGAGTCGTGGTCCGAGGGCGAACGCTTCTACGAGGTCGGCGACGGACGGATCAGCGCGTACCCGCCCGACTGGCACGACGCGATGGACGGGATCGACGACATCCGCGACGTGGTCGAACTCATCCAGACCGAGGTCGCCGACGCCGAAGGCGACATGTGGGGTGCGGTCACCGAAGAGCGCGGCGTCCCCGAGTCGAAGGTGCTGGCGGTCGGCGAGACCGTCGCGAACATCGACAGAGAGGCCGCCCGCGAGCGAATCAAGGAACTGCGCCAGAACGGCGAGATCGAGGAGTTCGCGTCCCAACACCGGAATCCGACGATCCGTCTCTCGTAGCCCGGGCCGGTCGGTCGCAAGAAAGTTTATTACCCCGTCGGTCGTAGCCGAACGTGGATGCCCACTGTTAGCACACCACCCGTCGAGGAGGCGCGGTCCATCTTCAGCGAACTGGGCTACACCGTCTCCGGCGGCGAGGGGAGCGAGTTTCGGGCCGAGCGGAAGTGGCGTTCCGTCCGCGTGACCGCGCTGGCGGAGTCCGACGAGACGCCGGACGACGGCGACATGCGATGCTTCGTAACCTGGGACGACCACGCGCCCGAGCTCCGGCGGAAACTCCGACGGCTCGATCCGACCTACGAGTGGGCAGTGATCGGCGTCCGCGAGTCCGGCGACTACGAGGTGGCGCGCGCGCCCCCCAGCGCCGCACCCGCGGTCTGAAACGACGCCGTTTTCGGTTTATCGGTCGCCCAGCGCCGCGGCGGTCGCGGCCAGCCCCGACTCGACGTCGACGTCCGCGCCCTGAGCGTCGAGCGCGTCGCCGAGCGCGGCCATGAGGTACGACACGGTCTCGGCGCGGGCCGAGTAGCCCATACAGCCGATCCGGAAGATATCGCCGTCGAGGTCGCCCAGGCCGGTCGCGATTTCGAGGTCGTACTGGTCTAACAGATACCCCGTCACGTCGGTGTCGGTCACGCCGTCGGGGACCCGGACGGCGTTGAGGCTCGGGAGCCAGTAGTCGTCTGGGGCGTTCATCTCGAGCCCCATCGCCTCGACGCCGGACTTGAGCGCGCCCGCGACGTCGCGGTGGCGCGCCCACCGCTGTTCGATGCCCTCCTCGGCGACGAGCCGGAGCGCCTCGCGGAGCGCGTAGACGTTGGTGATCGGCGCGGTGTGGTGGTAGGCCCGGTCTTCGCCCCAGTAGCCCTCCAGAAGCGAGAGGTCGAGGTACCACGAGCGGGCCTCCTCCTCGCGGGAGAGCACCTTGTCCATCGCGCGGTCGTTGAGCGTCAGCGGGCTCGCGCCCGGCGGACACGACAGGCACTTCTGGGGGCCCGAGTAGGCCACGTCGATCCCCCAGTCGTCGACTTTCAGCTCGACGCCGCCCAGCGACGTGACCGAGTCGGCGATCACCAGCGCGTCGTGGTCGTGGGCCACGTCGGTCAGTTCGGGGACGTTCGGCTGGAGCACGCCCGTGCTGGTCTCGGCGTGGACGAACCCGAACACGTCCGGCTGGTGCTCGTCGAACGCCGCGGCCACGTCGGCGGGGTCGAGGGGCTCGCCCCACGGCGCGTCGACGTGGACGACGTCGCCGCCGGCGCGCTCTGCCATCGACGCCATCCGACCGCCGAAGTAGCCGTTGGTCGGCACCAGCATCGTGTCGCCGGGCTCGACCACGTTGGCGACGGCGGCCTCCATCGCGGCCGACCCGGTCCCCGAGACCGGGATCGTCCACTCGTTGTCGGTCCGGAACGTGTAGCGCAAAAGCTCCTGAACCTCGTCCATGATCTCGACGAACGACGGGTCGAGGTGGCCGACCAGCTGCGTGCTCATCGCCCGGAGTACGCGGGGATGCACTTCGCTGGGACCGGGGCCCATCAGCGTCCTGTCCGGGGGTGTCAGCTCGCCAACGGCAGGTTTCTCTACCATGGGCCGTGATACCGCCCCCGGCGACTAAAAGACTTCCACCCGACCGCGGGGATTATTCGGCTGTTGTCGCGGGGCGTCGGTCGGGTAACGCGGGATTGATGGACAGCCACTCGACCTGTCGCCGAGAAACAATCTGTTTCCCGAGCGAACGGGCGCGAACGGTCACGCCCGTTTATTCGGGATACCGGTGTAGCCGAGAGCGCCCGGGGATGAACGGGGGCGTCCGCCGGGCGAGAGTTCCCAACGACACGACCGGACTGCGGGAGACGCGCGGTGCCGACCGACGACCCGGCGGACGCGGTCCGGCCCGTCCGGGACCGATCACATGGGGGAGGGGTCGGTCCCGACGCGGCGGGGCCGTCGTCACGGGGGACGGCGGGTCGCCGGTCGGCGCCGTTGCGCTCCGTACCGAGCCGTCGAGATCGAGGGGCCGAAGCGACCGGCGGCGGGCGAACCGTCGTCCGCCGGCCGGCGCATTTTCCGATTTCGGTGCGCGGGAGTCGAGCGTCGAGGCACGCTGTTTTCAGACCGGTCGGGACCGAACGGGCGACAAGAGACTTATATCGCCCGAGCGCCAACCGACTACTCCATGATGGTCGGCCACGCGATGGTGGCGTTCGCGCTCGCCACCGCCGTCGCGGCGCGGCGGTGGCCCGCCGAGCGAGCGCTGGCGTTCGGCGTCGTGGCCGGCGGGTTCGCCGCGGTCCCCGACGTCGACATGGCGTACGCGATGTTCGGGCTCGCGCAGGCGGGCCTGGGCGGCGTCTGGGAGATGACGTCCGCGTTCTGGGGGAGTTCGACGCTAGTCCACCGCGCGGTCACCCACTCGCTGGTCGTCGGCGCGGTCGGTGCGGTCGGGTTCGGACTCGCCGCCTGCGAGAGGTGGCCGGCCCGGCTCCTCGCGGTCGGGTTCGCGAGCGCCCTCGTCGCGGTCGCGTTCGCGACCGGGGGCGGACTCGCGGGCGCGATCATGACGCTGTTCGTACTCTCGGGGCTCGCGCTCGCGGTCGTCGCGGCCGGAACCACCGATCTCGGGCCGCGTGCGGTGGTCGTCGCCGCGCTCGTCGGGCTGTTGAGCCACCCCTTCGGCGACGTGTTCACCGGAACCCCGCCCGCGTTCCTCTACCCGTTCGAGCCGAGCCTGCTCGACGCCCGGGTGGTGTTGCACGCCGACCCGACGCTGAATCTGGTGGGCGTGTTCGGGATCGAACTCGCCACCATCTGGGCGGCGGGCTACGTCTACCTCCGGGCGACCGACCGCCGGCTGTTCGCCCACGTCGACGCCCGCGCGGCGGTCGGGATCGCGTACGCCATCGCGGCGGTGGTGTTGCCCGCGCCCTCGGTCGACGGCTCCTATCAGTTCGTGTTCTCGATTCTGGCGCTCGGTTTCGTGGGCGTCGCGCCCCAACTGCTCCCGTCGCGGTCGATCCTGACAGCCGAGTGGCACGAGACGGTGACGTGGGCGCTGACGGGGCTGGGCGCGGTCAGCGTCGCGACGCTGGCGTACACGCTGACCTACCTCGCGTCGACGGGGTCGGCGTATTTCTTGTAGAACCCCGAGACCCTCACATTTCTTGTAGCGGGAGTGAGAACCCCGGCGTATGGCACGCCGCGCGCCGACGCTAGAGAGCGTGGTCGAAGACGAGCGAGTGAACGCGGGGCTCGCGTGGCTACTCGTCGCGTTCATCCTCCTCGTGGTCGTCGAGAGCGCTCTCGACGGCGACTTCCTCTGGGCGGGGTTCGCGGCGTTCGTCGCGGGGGTGGCGATCGCCCCGGCTGCGATCTACCGCGATCCCAACGCGATGCTCCCGTGGGAGGTGCTCGTGCTCGCCGCGCTCCCTCTGCTCGGCCGGGCGCTCGCGACGATGGTGCTCACCTCGCGGGTCGCAACCTACTTTTCGGTCGCGGCGCTCGCGCTCATCGTGGCGGTCGAACTCCACGCGTTCACGCCGGTGAAGATGACCCACTGGTTTGCAGTGCTGTTCGTGGTCGTCGCCACGATCGCGACCGCGGGCGTGTGGGCGGTCGTCCAGTGGCTCTCTGACATCTATCTCGGCACCGCGTTCATCCAGAGCGAGCACCGACTCATGTGGGACTTCGTGGCGGCGACCGCGACCGGCGCGGCCGCGGGGGTCGTCTTCGAGTGGTACTTCCGACGGTTCGTCCGGATGGACCCGCGGCTCCCCGACGAGGTGAGCCGGCGATGAAGCTCCGAGACCGGCTCAGAATCTCCAAGCGCCGCCAAGAACAGCTGACCCGCGCGATGGAGCTGATACTGCTTGGCATCTTTTTCATCGGGCTCGACCGGGGCCACGTCGGCATCATGGTCAACTCCACCATCGCGCTCGCGGTCACCTTTCTCCCGGCGGTGCTCGAACGCGACTACGACATCCCGATGGACGCCGGGCTCACCCTCTGGATCACGAGCGCGGTGTTCCTCCACGTCGTCGGCACCCTCGGGCCGTACCAGAGTCGGATGACGGTCATGGGGCTGGGCTGGGACAGCGTGACTCACGCCCTCTCGTCGTCGCTCGTGGCCGCGATCGGCTACACGACCGCCCGCGCCATCGACCGCCACACCGACGACGTCTACCTCCCGCCGAAGTTCATGTTCGTGTTCATCCTCATGTTCGTGATGGCGTTCGGCGTGGTCTGGGAGGTCATCGAGTTCGGCATCGCCGGCGTGGCCTCGATGACCGGGAGCACCTCGGTGCTCACCCAGTACGGACTCGAAGACACGATGCGTGACCTGCTGTTCGATGCGGTCGGCGGCCTCCTCGTGGCGGTGTGGGGCACCGCGTACCTCACCGACGTCGTCGGTGCCGTCGAGGAGCGCCTCGACAACCGCGGGCGACAGGCCGACTGAGCCCGCGACCGCCGGGTGGCTTTATCACAGTCTGGGACGAACGTCTACTCGCTATGGTGTTCAAGAAAATCACGCTCATCGGTACGAGTCCCGAGAGCTTCGACGAGGCCGCAGACGACGCCATCGACCGCGCGGAAGACACCCTCCAGAACATCAAGTGGGTCGAGGTCGACGAACTCGGCGTCGAACTCGGGAGCGTCGACGACCGAGAGTATCAGGCCGAGGTAACGGTCGCGTTCGAACTCGAAGCGTAGCACTCCCGGAAATATTCCCGGCCGAACCCGTTCGATTCTCGGCGTCACAATTATCATCCCGGGCCCGAAAGGGAGTGGTATGAGTACCGACACCGCGCCGAACGGCGAGACCACGCCCCGAATCGAGGTGACCGAGACCGCCGCCGAGGAGGCGCTCGCGCTCCTCGACAGCGAGGGCCTCGACGCCGACGAGGCCGGGCTCCGGCTGTTCGTCCAGCAGGGGGGCTGTGCGGGCCTCTCGTACGGGATGCGGTTCGACGAGTCCGCCGAGGCCGACGACACCGTCTACGAGCACCACGACCTCCGGGTGTTCGTCGACCCCGCGAGTCTGAACTACATCGAGGGCAGCGTCGTCGACTACGAGGACGGCCTTCAGGGTGCGGGCTTCCACGTCGAGAACCCCAACGTCGTCAGCGAGTGTGGCTGCGGCGAGAGCTTCCGGACGTAAGCCGGCGCCTACGCCGTCCCGTCGAACGCGTCCGGACCGATCCCGCCGTACCGCGCGATGGCGTCGAACCGCTCGTCGCCGAGTCGCGCGCCGTCGGTGATCCCGTAGACCTCGTCGTCGCCGAACTGGGACGCGACGAACCACCGGGCGACGAGCGCCCAGTAGTTGCAGTGCCGTACGGCGATCTCGACGCCGTACGCCATCTGTTTTCGTGTCGTCCGTTCACACTACGTCCAGCGGTCGCATAAAGCTCCGAGAACTCCCGACAACGACCCGAACGTGGGCTCGATCGTCTCTCAGTCGCCGCCGTCGAACCGCTTGCGGACGCTCTCGGCGTGGGCTTCGAGCCCTTCGGCTTCGGCGAGCGTCGTGATCGTCTCCGAGAGGTCGCCCAGTCCCGTCTCGTCGAGGCGCTGGACCGTGGTCGAGCGCACGAACGTGTCGACCGACAGCCCGCCGGTGAGCTTCGCCAGCCCGTTCGTCGGCAGGACGTGGTTGGTCCCACTGGCGTAATCGCCCGCCGCGACCGGGGTGTACGGCCCCAAGAAGACGCTCCCGGCCGAGTCGATCCGGTCGAGGATCGCCTCGTCGTCGTCGGCCTGAATCGAGAGGTGCTCGGCGGCGTACTCCTCGGCGAACAGCACGGCCTCGCTCATCGAGCGTGCGACGAACAGCCCGCTGGTCTCGTTGTCGAGAGCCGCCCGGATCGTCTCGGTGCGCTCGCGTTCGGGAGCCTGCCGGTCGATCTCGTCGGCGACCGCCTCGGCGAGCGCCTCGTCGTCGGTCGCGAGCGCGACCGCGGCGTCCGGGTCGTGTTCGGCCTGCGCGAGCAGGTCGGCCGCGACCAGTTCGGGGTCGGCGGTGTCGTCGGCGACCACCAGCACCTCGCTCGGCCCCGCGAGGAAGTCGATTTCGACGTCGCCCCGGACCTCGGCCTTCGCCGCGGTGACCCACTTGTTGCCCGGCCCGACGATCTTCTGAACCCGATCGACCTGTTCGGTGCCGTAGGCCATCGCGGCGACCGCTTGGGCGCCCCCGACGCTGACCACGGTGTCGGCGTCGGCGACGTGGATCGCCGCGAGCGTCGCCGGGTTCAGTTCGTCGGCCGGCGGGGTCGCGACCAGCACCTGCTCGACGCCCGCGACCGTCGCGGGGATCACGCCCATCAGCGCGCTGGAGGGGTAGGCCGCGGCCCCGCCGGGGACGTACACGCCGACGCGCTCGATGGGGCGAAACCGCCGGCCGAGTTCGCGGCCCTCGCCGAACGACTCGCGCCAGTCGTCGGGCGCTTGGGCCTCGTGGAACTCCCGGACGTTCCGGGCGGCGGCCTCGATCGCCGACCGGAGGTCGTCGTCGAGATCCTCGTAGGCGCGTTCGGCCGCGTCGGTCACGTCGAGGTTGCCGACTTCGACCCCGTCGAACTCCCGGCAGAACTCCCGGACCGCCACGTCGCCCTCCTCGCGGACGCGCGCGACGATGTCGACGACGTCGTCCCGAACCGCCTCGATGCCGGCGTCCCGGTCGAACAGCGCCCGCCGGTCGTCCGGCCCGAGGTCCGCGATCTGTCGTGCGTTCATACCACGCGGTTCGGAGGCCGGGCGAAAAACGGTTTCCTTCCGGCCGGGGACCCGATCGGCGATCGACCGCTCAGACGTCGGGCGTCTCCATGATGTCGGGGACGCCGGCCGCGGTGATCGTCTCGCCGACCACGTAGGAGGCCGCGGGGCTGGCGAGGAACTGCGCGACGTCGGCGATCTCCTCGGACGTGCCGATCCGGCGTTCGACCTGCTCGCGGTCGATCTCGTCGGCGCTGACGCCCATCTGGGACTCGACGCCCGGCGTGGCGACGAACCCGGGCGCGATGCAGTTGACCCGCACGTCGTCGCCGGCCCACTCGAACGCGAGCGTCGAGGTCAGGTTGATCACGCCCGCCTTGGCCGCGCCGTAGTGGCTCATGTGGGGCGCGCCCTTCTGGCCGGCGACGCTGGCGAGGTTGATCACCGCGCCGCCGCCGTCCTCGCGCATGCGCTCGCCGGCGACCTGCGTGCAGTGGTAGGTCCCGTGGAGGTTGATGTCCACGATGGTCTCCCAGCCGTTCTCGCTGATGTCCCCAAAGGAGGCCATGAAGCTCGCGCCCGCGTTGTTGACCAGCACGTCGACGCCGCCGAACTCCTCGACGGTCGCCTCGACCAGCGCCTCGACCGCGTCCCGGTCGGTCACGTCGCACTCGACCGCGAGCGCCCGGCCCTCTCGGTCGCTGTCGGCGATGGCGTCGGCGACCGGGTCGACGTTGTCCTGCTCGCGCGAGCAGACCACCACGTCGGCCCCGTCGGCGGCGAACCGCTCGGCGATCGCCTTCCCGATGCCCGAACTCGCGCCCGTGACGATGGCGGTCCGACCGTCGACGCCGAACTGGTCGGTCGTCACGCGCGTCCCTCCGTCCCGATCGCCGCGTTCGAAGCTACCATTGTTAACACAATCTCCGTATTGTCGCCGATCGTTAATAAAGGTGGGCCGCGGTGCGGTCGCGGCCGGTGCGAGACCAGATCGGGGCAGACCGAACGGGCTCGGCGACTCAGCCGTCCCGATACCGAGTGAGGTGTTCGACCTCGCCGGCGTCGACGTCCTCGAAGGCGTCGCGCGCGATGACGCGCTTGTGGACCTCGTCGGCGCCGTCGATGATCCGGAACTGCCGGACGTTCTCGTAGAAGTCCGCCAGCGGGAGGTCCTTGCCGATGCCGTTGCCGCCACAGATCTGGACCGCGGTGTCGACGGCGTCCTGGACGACGTTGGCGGCGTAGGTCTTGCTCATCGCCACCTCGGTCCGGGCCTCCTCGCCGGCCGCGATCCGGTCGGCGGCGTGGCGAACGGTCGTCCGGACCGCGTGGAGGCGGGTCTCGGCCTCGGCGATTTCGAACCGGAGCGCCTGCTTCTCCGAGAGCGTCCCGTCGAACGCGCGCCGTTCTTCGGCGTAGGCCTTCGCGACGTCGAGGGCGCGCTCGGCCATCCCCGAAAAGCGCATGCAGTGGGTGAGTCGGGCGGGGCCGAGCCGCTGTTGGGAGATGGCGAACCCCGCGTTTTCGGCCCCGAGCAGGTTCTCCTCGGGGACCCGGACCCCGTCGTACCGGATCTCGGCGTGGCCGATCCCGGTGAGTCCGCCGCCGACGTGGGGCACGTCCCGGACGACCTCCACGCCGGGCGCGTCGGCGGGCACGAGGAAGATCGAACACCCCTCGTAGGGGTGGGCGTCGGGGTCGGTCCGCGCCATCACTAACAACACGTCGGCCTCGCTTCCCTGCGTGGTCCACCACTTGTGGCCGTCGATGACCCACTCGTCGCCGTCTTTCTCGGCGGTCGTGCGTATCATCTTGGGGTCGGAGCCGGCGCCGTCCATCGGCTCGGTCATCGAGAATCCCGACCGGATCTCCCCGCGAGCGAGCGGCCCGAGCCACCGCTCTTTCTGGTCGTCGGTCCCCACCAGTTCGAGCGTGTGCATGTTGCCCTCGTCGGGCGCGTCGACCCGGATCGCGGCGGCCCCGAGCAGGCTCCGACCCGCCTCCTCGAACAGCGCGAGCGCTTCCCGGAACCCGAGGCCGAGCCCGCCGTACTCCTCGGGAATCTGGGGCGCGTACACGTCGTACTCGCGGGCCGCTTCCCGGAGGCTCTCGATCGTCTCGACCGTGACGGGCGGGCCGCCGAGGTGCTCGCGCTCTACCGGTATCACTTCTCGGTCGACGAACTCCCGAACTCGGTCGGCCACCGCCTCCCCGCTCGCTGGGTCGTCGTACTCCATACGCCAACGTCTCCGCAACGATGTAAAAATATTACTCCGTTTCGATTACCCGCGTAAGTACTATACCGGCGTTGGGCGTACAGTAGATCGACGCGGACCGTGGCCCAGGCGGGTCGCTCCGACGGCCGCATCCGACCACGAACCATGACCGACGACGAATCCGACTACTTCGACCGACTCGTCGACGAACAGGCGCTTCGAGAGTATCTCGCCGATCGACTGGGCGAGCCAGACGACTACGCGGTCGCCCACCACGAGGAGGGGTACTCCAACGAGACGCTGTTCGTGACGTGGGGCGACCGAGAGCTGGTCGTCCGACGGCCGCCGCCGGGCGAGACCGCCGACACCGCCCACGACGTGCTCCGGGAGTACCGCGTGCTCGACGCGCTCGGGGAGACGGCCGTGCCGGTCCCGACCGCGGTGCTGGCCTGCGAGGACCGGTCGATCATCGGGAGCGACTTCTACGTGATGGAGCGCATCGAGGGCGACGTACTCCGGCGGCGCGAGCCCGATCGGTTCGGCTCCGTCGACCACCGCCGGCGCGTCGGCGAGGAGCTCGTCGACGGCCTCGCGGAGATTCACGCCGTCGACTACGAGGCGGTCGGACTCGACGAGTTCGGCCGGCCGGCGGGCTACACCGAACGGCAGGTCGAGCGCTGGACCAAACAGCTACAGTGGGCGTTCGAGCGGACCGCCGACGAGCGGGCAGTCCCCCAACTCCGGAGGGTCGGCGAGTGGCTCGCCCAGCACTGCCCGGCCGACCACCCCGAGACGCTCGTTCACGGCGACTACAAGCTCGACAACGTGATGTTCGGGCCGGGGACCCCGCCGGAGCTCGTCGGGGTGTTCGACTGGGAGATGGCGACGCTCGGGGACCCGCGGGCGGACCTCGGCTGGCTGCTGTCCTATTGGCGCGATCCCGGCGACCCCGAGCCCGCCACGCCCGACCTCACCGCGGCGTTCATGGAATCTGAGGGCTACCCGACGCGCCGAGAGCTGGTCGATCGCTACGAGGCGGCGACCGGGATCGAGTACGCCCACGACCGGTTCTACCGGACGCTGGCGGTGTACAAGCTCGCGGCGCTCGGCGAGATGTTCTACCGGCGGTACCTCGAAGGCAACAGCGACGACGACCTCTACCCCCTGATGGAAGACCGCGTGCCCGCGCTCGCCGACCGCGCCCAGCGGATCATCGACGGCGGCGAGCCGTTGTAGCGCCGCCCGGAGCGCGGCCACCTCCACCGCGAATTACCAAATTTTTGAATAGCAGAACGATCGGTTAATATCGGTAGCGTAGCTCGGTGGAGTTAAGTCGGCGTGTCACGAACCGATTGGGTATGACGGTCGATAGCATCCAGCGAGTCGCGGTGGTCGGCGCGGGCAACATGGGCCACGGCATCGCGGAGGTCGCCGCGATGGCGGGCTACGAGGTCGCGATGCGCGACGTCGAGGCCGAAATCGTCGCCGACGGCTACGAGGACATCGGGTGGAGCCTCGAAAAACTCGCCGAGAAGGGCCGGCTCGACGAGCCGGTCGAGACGATCCTCGACCGGATCGAGACCACGACCGCCCTCCGGGCCGCGGTCGAGGACGCCGAGCTGGTGATCGAGGCCGCGCCCGAACAGATGGCGATCAAGAAAGACGTGTTCGCCGACGTCGACGAGTTCGCGCCCGAGGACGCGATCCTCGCGTCGAACACGTCGAGTCTCAGCATCACCGAGATGGCGTCGGCGACCGACCGGCCGGCGTCCGTGGTCGGTCTGCACTTTTTCAACCCGCCGGTGAAGATGGAGCTCGTGGAGGTCGTCTACGGCGCCGAGACCGCCGACGAGACAGCCGAGACCGCCGCCGCGTTCGCCGAGTCGCTCGGCAAGATCCCGATCTACGTCCGGAAGGACGTCCGGGGATTCGTGGTCAACACGGTGCTGGGGCCGTTCTCGGCCGAGCCCGCCTGGATGGTCTCGGAGGACGAGGCCACCGTCCGGGCGGCCGACGCCGCGATGGTCCACCGCCGGGGCTACCCGATGGGGCCGTTCGAACTCGCCGACCTCACCGGCATCGACGTCGGCTACCACGTCCGCGAGGAGGGCGGCCGGCCGATTCCGCCGATCATGGCCGAGAAGGTCGAGCGCGGCGATCTCGGGCGGAAGACCGGCCGAGGGTACTACGACTACGAGGACGGCGACGGCGCGGACTACGAGCCCGGCGACGGCGAGGACTTCGATACCCTCCGAGTGGAGGCCCGGATGGTCAACGAGGCCGCGAGGCTCGTCGGCGAGGACGTGGCGACCCCCGAGGAGATCGACACCGGGGTCACGCTCGGACTCGGCTTCCCGGAGGGGATCTGTCGGCGGGCGGACGAACTCGGCCTCGAGACGGTCCTCGACGAACTTCGGACGCTCCGCGAGGAGACGGGCGACGACCGGTTCGCGCCCGACGACTACCTTCTCGAACTCGTCGAGAACGGCCGGACCGGCGAGGCGGCGGGCGCGGGGTTCCACCGCTACGACGACGGCGAGTCGGCGTCGGACGCCTGAACGCCGAGGGACTACTCGTCGCGTTCGGCGTGTAACCCCTCGAATATCTCGGGGTCGGTGCCGAACTTGAGCACGTTGTGGATGACCGAGTTGCGGACGTTGGCGATCACGTCGCCGTGGGCTTTGTAGAATTCGTGGATCCAGCGCGACTCGGACTCCCGATCGGGGAACATCATCACGGTCTTCCACTGGTACTCGCCGTCAGAGAGGAAGTAAAACAGGGTGTGGGGGTCGTCGCGGATGTACTCCATCGCCTCGCGCCACCCCTCCGCGAAGTGCTCGGGGTTGAACTTGAACTCGAGCAGGCCGAAGATGTAGTACTCCTCGTTCGGGATGATGGCCTCCCGAAACACGCCCTCGTTTCGCATCTGACGGATCGACTCGCTCACGGTGACGTGCGAGACGTCGATGTCGTACTCCTCGGCGAGGATGTCGGTGAGATCCCGCGAGGACAGCTGGGGGTCCCGCGTGAGCTCGCGCAGGATGGCGATGTCGCGGTCCTTGAACTCCCAGTCGGGAGGCTCCGATTCGGCGGTCATGATGGGTAGGTTTCCGGGAGTGCGTTAAGAGGGTTGTCCTTCCAAAGGGCGCCGCGGTCGCCCTGCGAGCCACCGCGGTTCTGTCGGGGCGAACTGTCTCGGCCCCGGGGTCACCGAGACGGTCGAGGGCACGAACCGGGTGTCGGCGCTACTCATCCTCGTCGCGATCCCGGAGTTCGTACTTCTGGACTTTCCCGGTCGTGGTCCGCGGGAGCTCCTCGACGAACTCGACTTCGCGGGGGTGTTTGTACTCCGCGAGGTTGTCGAGGCAGTACTGCTTGAGTTCGTCGGGAGTCACGTCGACGTCGGGCACCGGCACACCGTCAGATTCACCGTCCGACGAGCCCCCACTCGCGGTGCTCGCGGGGACGACGAACGCCTTCACGGTCTCGCCCCGCCGATCGTCCGGAATCCCGACGACCGCGGCGTCGGCGACCGCCTCGTGTTCGAACAGGAGCTCTTCGACCTCGCGGGGGTAGACGTTGTAGCCGGCGGTGTTGATCATGTGTTTCTTCCGGTCGACGACGTAGAAGAAGCCGTCCTCGTCCCAGTAGCCGATGTCGCCGGTGTGGAACCACCGCTTGCCGTCGGCGTCGGTGAACGCCTCCGCGTTGGCCTCCGGGAGGTCGTAGTAACCTTTCATCACGTTCGGTCCGGCGACGACCAACTCTCCGGTGATCTCGTCGAGATCGGTCTCCTCCTCGTCGACCGGGCCCGCCTCGACCGGCGGACGCTCCTCGAAGCTCCCGTCGACGATCCTCGCGTCGACGCCGTCCAGCGACTTGCCGATACTGCCGACCCGGCGTCCGGCCTCGGGGCTGTTGAAGTGGGTCACGGGACTGGTCTCGGTCAGGCCGTACCCCTCGTAGATCTTCACGTCGTAGAGCTCCTCGAACCGCCGGAGGACTTCGATCGGGATGCCCGAGCCACCGACGCCCGCGAGCCGGAGCGACGAGAGGTCGAACTCCGCGGCGTTGGGCTGATTGATCACGTCGTTGTACATCGCGGGGACGCCGTGCATCAGCGTGAGTCGTTCGTCCTCGACGAGCGAGAGCGCCTGCTGGGCGTCCCACTCGGGGAGCGGGTAGTAGGCGCCGCCGTTGAACAGGGTCGCGTTCATCACCACCGTCATCCCGTAGATGTGAAACAGCGGGAGCACGCCCAGTTGCTTGTCGTCGGTCCGGATGCCGTCGGGGACCAGATCGGCCGCGGTCTGGGCGTTCGACGCGAGATTTCGGTGGGTGAGCTGGACGCCCTTCGGTCGACCGGTCGTCCCGCTGGTGTAGGGCTGGACCGCCAGGTCCTCGTCGTCGCGCTCGACCGCCTCGAGTTCGTCGTCGGCGAGAAACGCCTCGAAGTCGGTGCCCGAATCGACCGCCTCGCCCACGGTGACGACGTGTTCGACCGCCGTGTCGGCCCGGACCTCCTCGACGAACGGGACGAGGTCCGAGAGGGTCACGACCGTCCGCGCCTCGCTGTCCTCGAGCAGGTGGCTGATCTCCCGTGACTTGTACTGGGGGTTCATCGGGACCACGACGCCGCCCGCCCGGAGTGTCCCGTGGAACGCGGTCACGAACTGCGGGAGGTTCGGGAGATAGATTCCCACCCGGTCGCCCTCGCCGACCCCGCGGTCGTCCAGCGCGGCGGCGAACTGTCCAGTTCGCGACCAGAAGTCCTCGTAGGTCGTCTCCCGGCCCTGATACGAGAGCGCGACTTCGTCGGGGTGTTCCTCCGCGACCGATCGTACGTGCGTGGCAATATCTGCCATATAGGGTACGTATCGGAGGTCACCCTCTAAAGCGTTGCCCCGACCCGAACCGATATTGGACCTAATCGGCCTATTCGCTAACGATTGTAGCCGTTAGCAGTTTGATCCTTACGATGGAACTGAAGGCTCGGGCGCCGGGCGTCGCCGTGGCCGTCCGAGTTCGGTCGACTGAGCCAGAGCGCAGATCGAATCCGACTCGACGTGTCATACATCATCGACGAACGTCTATCGTAACTGATAGTGACGTTGTTAAGCGTGCCAGATGTTATCACTGGTGGCTATGGCGGGGGACGGGATACAACGACGACACTTCTTGCACGGGGCGGCAACTGCCGGCGTCATCGGACTCACCAGTACGACGACCGGTGCTCAAGAGACCACGACGGACGGCGACGGCGGCGACGGCCAACAGTTGTCGCTCCGGGTCGGGACGTCGGCGGGCGGCACTCGCGACGTCGGACTCGCGGTCGAACGCGCGGTCAGCCAGCACAGCGACGCGCTCGACTACTCGACGATCGAGAGTCCGGGCTACATCGGGACCATCTTCCGGATGGCCCAGGGGCAGTTCAACGCCGGCATCACGGACAACAACTCGCTGACGAAGGCGATGGACGACCGCGGGCGGTTCTCCGAACAGTCGGTCGATCAGGTGCCCTACTACGGATTCTACGCGTTCCCGTACAGCATCTACGTCGTCGCGCGCGACGGCACCGACATCGAGACGTTCGACGATCTGGCGGGCGCGAACGTCTACCCGGCCGAACCGGGCTACTCGACCCGGGCGACCACCCTCGACGTGTGGTCCCAGGAGCCGACCGCCGACGTGTTCGAGCAGATGAACCTCCAGAACATGGGCGTCGACTCCGCGCCGGGCGCGATGGAAGAAGGCCGGATCGACGCCGCCATCGCGTACGGCACGCCGGGAGTCAGATACACCGGCTGGGTCCGGGAGTTCGCCTCCCGGGTCGACGTCCACTACGTCGAGCCGACCGACGCGCTCATCGAGTCCGCCGAGTCCTACGACGGAGCGGGGACCAGCCGGACGGCCTACGACGACTGGAGCATGGATCAGGACATCGGCACCGACGAGGTGTTCACCTGGGACCTCCAGGTCAACTACACGTTCAACCCGGCCGCGAGCGAGGACGCGGTCTACGAACTGTGTCGGGTCGTCGACGAGCACAACGAGACGGTCAACGAGGCCGAAGAGCAGTTCAACGACTTCGAGTCGGTGAGCGAGATGCACGCCTCGGCGATCGAGCGGCTCCCGGTCCACCCCGGCGCCGCTCAGTACTACAAGGACAACGACGCCTGGAACGACGACCTCCAGGTCGGCGAGTAAACCACGGCGGCGCGACGAGAGCCCCTCTCCGGAGGGGCGAACCTGTTCACAGACACTATGAGTTCAGAGACAGACCGAGCCACCCTAACGACCAGATTCCTCGGGGGCCTCGACGTGACGGTCACGATCGCCGCGGTCGTGTTCTGGGCGATCGTCCTCAACTGGTCGTACAACCAGCAGATGTCGAACGTCAAGTACGCCGTCATCTTCGTCGGCGGGATCATGACGGTGTACGCCATCGACCAGAGCCGGCAGGCGCTCGAGGAGGGCGACTGGGTCGACACCGCGGTGCTGTTGCCGACCTCGATCGTCCTCATCACGGCGTCGGTGTACTTCGCGTCGAACTTTCAGGACGTCTATCTCCTCCGGCAGGGGTACGCGCTCGACCACGAGTACATGCTCGCGCGGCTCATCATCCTCTCGTTGCTGTATCTCACCTGGCGGGAGTTCGGAAACCTCTTTCTCGGGCTGGTCGCGGGGGTGATGCTCTACGGGGTCTACGGCAACTACGTGCCGGGCGTGCTCGGTCACGCCGGCATGAGCGAGCTGACGCTTCTGCAGGCGACCGTCACCGATCTCTACGGCTTTTACGGGAGTCTGACCCAGCTCACCGCCTCGTGGATCGCCCCGTTCTTGCTGTACGCCGGCCTGCTGTTCGCGTACGGCGCGTTCGACCTCATCCTCCGGGTCGCCATCGTGGCGGCCCGCCACATCAAGTCCGGCGTGGCCCAGACGGCGGTGCTGGCGTCGGCGGTCATCGGCTCGATCAACGGCTCGTACACCGCCAACGCCGCGATGACCGGTTCGTTCACCATCCCGACGATGCAAGACAGCGGGATGGCGGGCCACCGCGCGGCCGCCATCGAGTCGGTCGCCTCGACGTCGGGGCAGGTCCTCCCGCCGGTCATGGGCGCCTCGGCGTTCGTGATGGCGTCGTATCTGGGCGTCCCGTACATCGACATCGTGGTCGCGGGGCTGATCCCGGCGGCGATCCTGGTCGCCTGCATCGCGGTCGCGGTCCACTACGTCGCGATCAGCGACGCGAGCAGTCAGGACATGGAGTTCTCCGAGTTCTTCGACGACGAGCTCTCCTCGAAGCAGAAGCTCTTCGAGGGGGTCCGGTTCGGCGTCCCGTTTTTCGTCCTGATCTACCTGCTCGGGGTCGTGCAGTTCACCGTGATGACCGCCGCGCTGTACACGATCGTCGCGATGGTGCTTACCGGCGTCCTGATGCCGACGGTCCAGCGCGCCGTCGACGGCTCCGAGGTTTCGCCGGTCGGGGAGTTCCTCACGCAGGTTCGAAACACCGTCGGCGGGTTCCGACGGGGCGCGATCATCCTCGCGCCGATCGCGATCATTCTGGTCGTCATCAGCGGCGTGGTCAACATCTTCGGGACGACCGGCGTCCCCGCGAAGATCGCGCTGCTTTTGATCAACCTCTCGGGCGGGGTGTTGTTGTTCGCGGTGTTGCTCGCGATGGCGGTCTCGATCCTGATGGGCGTCGGGATGCCCACCGTCGCCGCCTACGTCATCGTCGCCATCCTGATCGCGCCCACGCTCATCGCCGACTTCGGGATCACCGAGATCTCGGCCCACTACACCGTGTTCTACGCCGCGATCCTCGCGGGGATCACCCCACCGGTCGCGACCGCGGCGGTGGTCGCGGCCGGCATCGCGGGCGCGAACTTCTGGCGGACCTGCGGGGTCGCGATCAAGATCGCGGCGCCGCTTTTCGTCCTCCCGGTCGCGTTCGTCTACAACCCCGAGCTCGTCTCGCTGTCGGTCGGCCTTGACAACGCGGTGGTCGGGTCGATGGTGCTGGTCGGCGGCCTGTCGCTGATCTACGGGCTGAACTACCCCTTCGAGATGCGGCCCGGCCGGCGGATCGGTCTTCGGGCCGGACTGACCGGGCTCGGGCTGTTCGTGATGGTCTATCCCGGCCGACTGTTCAAGCTGGCGGGTATCGCGGTGTTTGTCGCGGTGTTCGTCGCCGAGAAGGTCGTGACGAGGGGGCTCCAGTTGCCCTTCCTCAAGGGGGTGGGTCAATGAGTACCTCCCAGGATGATCCCGAAGAGCAGGTCGACACCGAGGACGTCGGCGGACTGGGCGAGGTGCTGCCCGACCAGTTGGACCCGGTGTGGGGCCGGGTCGAGTCGTTCCAGGCGTTCCGGCGACGCCACGGGGACACCTACACCAAGGCGATGGAGGCGATCCTCGGGGCGGCGCTCGCCGCGGGCTACCTCTACTGGCTGTTCCTCTACCTCACGGGGTGAGATCGAGCGGGCGAGCCCCGAGCCCGGTCCGACTGGGCGTCGCGCCGCCGTCCGATTCGCTACTCGTGCCACTCCGCGGCCCGCGCCACGTCGTGGGGGATGTGGCCGTCCTGTTCCCGGACGTCGTCGAGGTACGCCCGGAGTTCGGGCGCGAACGACGGGTGGGCACACTCCTCGACGATCAGTTCGGCGCGCTCGACCGGCGCGAGCCCCCGCACGTCGGCGACGCCCTGTTCGGTCACGAACACGTCGACGTCGTGTTCGGTGTGGTCGACGTGGAACGCCATCGGGACCACCCGAGAGATCTCTCCGCCCTTCAGCGTCGAGGGGAGCGTACAGACCGACACCAGCGCGTTCCGGTTGTAGTCGGCCGACCCGCCGATCCCGTTTATCATCCGGGTCCCGCGGGCGTGGGTCGAGTTGACGTTGCCGTAGATGTCGATTTCGACGGCGCTGTTGACGCCGACGACTCCGAACCGGTCGATGAGCCCCGGGTGGTTCGAGACGTCGGCCGGTCGGAGGACGACGTCCTCGGCGTAGCGCTCGACGTCGTCGAACAGCCGACGCTGGCCCTCGTCGGTGAGCGCCAGCGAGGTCGCGCTCGCGGACGCCAGCCGGCCCGCATCGAGCATGTCGAACAGTCCGTCCTGGACGACCTCGCCGAAGTACACCACGTCCCGGTCACCGAAGTCCAGTTCCTTCAGCTCGCCCATCAGCGCGTTGCCGAGCGAGCCGACGCCGAACTGGAGGTGGACCGCGTCGTCGAACGCGGCCGAGCGCGCCAGCTCGTCGGCGAGAAACGCCCCGAGATTGGCCGCGACCGCCAGATCGTCGTCGGTCGGGTCCCGGAAGGTGTAGGTGTCGTCGGCGCGGTCGGTCTCGACGACCCCGACCAGCGTCTCCGGCTCGAACTCGACGAACGGGTCGCCGATCCGGCCGCCGGGATCGGCCAACGGGATCGGCTCGCGGTCGGGCGGCGCCCCCGGCCGATAGACGTCGTGGAGCGCCTGTAGTTCGAGGGGCTGGGCGCGGTTGAGTTCGATCACCAGCCGATCGGCCGCCTCGACGAACGCCGGCACCTGCCCGAGCGACGTCGAGGGGACGAACCACCCCTCGCCGACCGCGATCGCCTCCACGACCGCGACGTCGGGGTCGACCAGCCCGCCGTACTGGACCTCGTCGCCGATCGAAGAGGCGTTCCGGTCGCCGAACGCGATCTCGCGGGCGTTGGTCTTCGCGCGGGCGACCGACGACGACTGGTAGGAGAACCGCCGGTCGACGGCCCCCGACTCGACGAGGTCGACGTCGATCTCCGCGCCGACGTTCCCGCTACTCACGAGCGTCAGCGACAGATCGCGGTCCGATTCCGCGAGCGCGAGCGGTATCAGCTTGGGGTAGCCGACGCTCCCGAAGCCGCCGGTGAGCACCGTCGCGTCGGCGTCGATCCCGGCGGCCGCGGTTTCGGCGTCGAGCCTCGTCGGATCGCCGTAGAGGCGTCGGTCGACGGCACCCGGCTCGGGTCGCGTATTGTGCGTCATGTGTGGACACGCCCCTAAACGGTCGGCGGTGGGTTGGAACTTCCGATACCGACGAGCTCACCGTTACGACTCGTCAAAAGGTATTTTCCTCCGAGTTCCCGAGAGACAGTATGGTCCCGCTGGAGATGGGATGGCGCCACCTGTTGTTCGAGAACTGGCCGGTCGACCCCGACCTCGTCGACGCTCACCTCCCCGACGGGCTAACACCCGACGTCCACGACGGATCGGCGTGGCTCTCGGTGGTCCCGTTCACCAACGTCGCCGTTCGACCGAGCGGCGTCCCCGAGCGACTCGGAATCAGGCTCCCTGAGCTCAATCTCCGGACGTACGTCACCCGCGACGGCGTTCCGAGCGTCTACTTCTACAGCCTCGACGCGCAGGGACTCGTGAGCGTCCTCGGCGCACGATTGTTCCAGCATCTGCCCTACTACTACGCACGAATCTCGCTCGAGCGGGCCGACGGCCGGATCAGATTCAGTAGCCGGCGGCGCCATCCCGGCGCTCGCCCCGTCCACTACGAGGCGAGCTACTGGCCGACCGGCGAGCCCTTCTCGGCGTCCGAAGACTCGTTGGCCGCGTTTCTCACCGAGCGCTATCGGTTCTACACGCAGGCCCCGGACGGGACCATCCGATACACCGACGTCGACCACGACCCGTGGACGCTCTATCCCGCGGCCGCCGACGTCGAGACGAACACGCTGTTTTCGGCCAACGGCTTCGGGACTCCTGACGCCGACCCGGTGTGTTACTACAGCCCGGGCCTCGACGTGGTCGCCTCTCGAAGCGAGCGGGCGTAGCTCTCGGAGCGGTCGCCGACCGACGAGACGCAGGCCGCGTCGACGAGCGAACGCGGGATTTATGAGCGCACGGTCGGACGTTCGACCGAATGGTGCCCGGCGTCGCCCGACTTCGAGCGATCGCTCCGCGGCCGGCACTGGTCGCCGTCGGCGTCGCGAACGCCGTCCCGATGGCCGGAATCGGCGTGCTCGGATGGGACGCGGCGGCGCTCGTTTTGCTCTACTGGCTCGAACTCGGGATCATGTGTCTGTTCGCGGTCGTTCGAGCGATCTTCGCGGGGCGACCGTCGGAGTTCGACGGCGACCCGCTGATCGTCGGCGCGCTCGAACGCAGGCGGGCGTCGCTCTCGATTCCGGGGACCGGCCTCGGTGTTCAGCTCTCGACGCTCCCCGTCCTCGTCGCCGCGGTCCCGATGCTCGCGATGGTCTGGCTGTTCGCCGGGGCGGTGACGGTGGGCGTCCTCGGCGAGCCGCCGGATCCGGGGGCGCTGGAGACGGTGATTCTCGGCGCGTTGGGCATCCTCGTCGGCGAGGGCGCCCAGACGCTCCGGGAGTACTTCTACGGGGGCGAGTACCGCGAGCACAGCGCACAGACCGCGATTCAGGGCGTGTTCGTTCGCGGTGCCGCGATAGCTCTGGGCGGGCTGTTCACCGTTACGATGATCGGTCTCGCCAGCGACTCGGTCGCGACCGACGAACCGATCGCCGCGCTCGAACCCGGAGTCGTCGGCGCCCCGCTGTTGCTCGGACTCGTCGTCGTCAAGTTCGGCTTCGATCTGGCGGGGGTCTACCGCGATCGGCTGGTCGCGTTCGACGAGTCGACGAACGTGCTGTTCGGGTGGGCGTACGAGCCGCCGACGGACGAGCCGGTCGACGGGTCGCTGGCCTCGAACGCGTCCCGGATTCGGCCAGCGCTCTGGGGGCGACTGCTCGGCGGTCTCGCGCGCGTCCGGCGACGGCCCGGCGCGGCGCTCGTCGGCGTGCCGGTCCTCCTCGTCGCGCTCCTGTTCGCGACCGGACGGGCGTGGACGATCGCGGGAGCGCTCGCTCTCGGTGCGGTTCTCGTCCCGGGAGCGCTCTTGCAGGCCGACTACTGGCTGCGGTACGGCGCCGTGGAGTATCGGACCGACGGCGACGCGGTCGTCGCGTCCGACCGGCTGTTCGGAACGACCCTGTGGCGGGTCGAGCCGTGGGACGAGACCGGACTCCGGATCGAGCGCGACTGGCTCGACGAGCGACTCGGGACGCGGACGCTCGTCATCGAACTCGGGGACGACGAGGAACTGCGACTCGCCCGGCTCCCGGACGTCGCGCCGGTACTCGAAGCGTTCGATCGACGCCCGGATCGACCGAAGGAGTGATCGCCCGCTCTCGACACCGGGCGATTCCGACCGACCAACCCCGTCACGGCTCCGTCCCCGACCGAACCTGCGTCTCGGGAGCCGTGGCGAGGGCTCGTCGGGAGCAAGATGTGCGCTCGGAGCACTACCGGGCGAAGGTCTGTTAGTAGGCTCTGCGGAGATAGAATCGACAATCGTTCGGTCCGAAGGATCCGGAAGGTCGCCGATTCGCTGGCGGAACGGATGTGAGCGCGAGGCCGACGAGCGACTACGCGCCGAAGGCGCGCTGGAGCGGAGCGATTTTGGTCGAGCTTTTGCAAGCGAGCGGAGCGAGCGCTACAAGAGGTCGGAATGTACGCCCGGAACACTAACCTCCAGCGTCATCCCTGGCGGCGCGCCGAGTCGGCTGGCAAACCCTCGTGCCGGGCGGGTGCTGTGCTGCACCGAGCGGCGGGCCGGCGGTGCCGACCCGCCCGTCGCGGCGTGACGTGTCGCGAATCGGGCCGGTGTGACCGGCCAGCAGGCGCCGTGAGGTGGCGCCGGCCCGTACTGTCGCGCACCCGGGTTCTCCGCGCTGTCATCGCTCCCGTGTGGGTTCGCTCGGGCGGGGACTTGAGGTACGCGCTCGGAGTTGGCGCCCGCCGCGGTTAAACGTTGCCCGACCCGACGCCTAACTGTTTAGGGTGCGTACTTTTTGACCCGGAATGAGAACGGTATTATTACATGATGAACGTGGACACCTCGGACGCGCCCGACGAGTACGCGAGCGAGGGTGGCATCTCGCCGACGCTCGACGCGACGCTCGATCTCCTCTCGGATCGTCGTCGCCGGTACGTCCTCTACACCCTCCGACGCCACAGCTCCGCGATGGCGCTCGACGAGTTGGCCGAGGCGGTCGCGTCGCGGGACGACGACGCCGAGACCGACCACGTCCGAACGGCCCTCTACCACAGCCATCTTCCCCGGATGGAGAACGCGGGGGTCGTCTCGTTCGACCCCGACTCGGAACTGGTCCGGCTCACCGACGGCGACAGTTCGCCGGTCGAGGAGTACCTTGATCTGGCGGCCGAAGCCGAGAACGTCGCGTAATCGGTCGCCCGCTGGCGCTCGGTCGCTCTCTTCCTCTGAGGTGGGTCGTCCGACTCACTCGCGCCGAA
Source organism: Halorussus marinus (assembly GCF_004521895.1). Taxonomy (NCBI): domain Archaea; kingdom Methanobacteriati; phylum Methanobacteriota; class Halobacteria; order Halobacteriales; family Haladaptataceae; genus Halorussus; species Halorussus marinus. The sequence continues at coordinate 46,132 of NZ_SBIR01000013.1, read as the reverse complement.
CTTCGCTGACGCTCTCGGTCACGTCTTCCTCGACGCGCCAGAGATAGAGGCTGGCGTAACTGCGGTAGGGCGCCCACCGCTCGGCGCGCTCTACCATCTCGGCCCGCGTGAGGTCGCCGTAGAGCGACGCCATCCCCTTCCGGATCCCCAGATCTCCGACCGGGAACACGTCCGGACGCCCGAGCGAGAACATGAGTTGCATGTTGGCGGTCCACTCCCCGACGCCCGTGATCGCGGTGAGTTCGGCGACGACCTCCTGGTCGGTCATCTCGGCGAAAAACTCCTTGGTGTAGCCCCGGTCGCGGAACGCCGCCGCGATGTTCCGCACGTAGTCGGTCTTCTGTCGGGAGAGCCCCGCGTCCCGGAGGACTTGTTCGTCGGCCGCGAGCACGCCCTCGGGGGTCGTCTCGACCGCGGCTTCGAGGCGCTCGCGGGTCGCGGCCGCCGACGCCATCGACACCTGCTGGCGGAGCACCGACACCACGAACCGCCAGAAGAAGTCGTCGGCGGGCTCGATGGTCAGCGGGCCGTGCGCCTCTACGAACGGACCCAGATCGGAATCGGCGCGCAGTGCCTCGTTGGGGTCGGCCGTCATCGCCCGACCGTACGGACCGGAGCCAAATGAGGGTGTGGCTTCCGGTCGCGGGCGCCGTCACTCCTCGGACTCTTCGTAGTCGACCCGCTTTTGGACGTTTACCTGGTAGTGTTTCAGGATGTCCCGACCCAGCAACACCGGGTACTCCATGTGGCCGCGGTCCTCGACGCTCGCGGTCACGGTGTGGCGGTTCCCGCCGACGCCGATCACCACGTCGACGACCGGTCGCGACCGGCTCGACTTGCTGGAGCCGGACTTGACCCGGGCGATGGACTTGATCGGGCCCGCGCCGATCTTGGCGGCGAGTTGGGTGTCGATGCTGGTCCGGGTGGCTCCGGTGTCGGACTTGGCGACGATGTTCTCCGACCCGCTGGTGCCGCTCACGATGACCTCCTCGGTGTAGCCGATCACGATCGGATCGCCCGACGCGATGTCCTTGGGCATCGGCTTGCACGCCGGGACCGAGTCGTCGAGCGTCGCCGTCAGGTTCTCGACCGTCGCCTCGTCGACCGCGCCGCCGGCCCGCTCGATGGCGAGTTGGGCGATGTACGGCGCGGCGCTCCGACCCGTGGCCTTGAACAGCCCCTTGAACCCCGCGGTGGGGTTGACTTCGAGGACGTACCAGCCGTCGTGGCCCTCGATCAGGTCGACGCCGGCGCAATCGAGGCCGATGGTGTCGGCCGCGTCCCGGGCGAGGTCCGCGACCTCACGCGGAAGGCGATCGGTCGCGTCCTCGACGTTGCCCCCGAGCGCGACGTTTGTCCGCCAGTCGTTGTCGGGCGCGTAGCGGTTCATCGCCCCGACGATCCGGTCGCCGACGACGTACACCCGGAGGTCGCGGTGTTCGCCCTCGTCGCGCTCGATGAGCTCCTGGAGGAACGCCTGCCGGTCGCCGACTCGGGGGTTCACCAGCTCGTCGGGGCCGACCTTCCACGTCCCGCCGCCGTGGGTGCCGATCGCGGTCTTGTACACCGCTTCGTCGCCGAACTCCCCGCGGCCGTCGTTGAGCCGGTCGTTCGACAGCGCGAGCAACGCGTCCGGGACCGGGATGTCGGCCTCCGCGAGCGCGGTCGCGGTCGAGAACTTGTGGATCGCGGTCATCACCGCGCCGGGTCCGTTGAGAACCGGCCGAGCCGCATCGTAGATTTTCGCCAGTCCGAGCGCCTCGGACGGCTGTTCGGTGTTCGACAACAGGAGTCGGTTCATCACGACGTCGACGTCGGGTTCGAGCTCGACCGACCCGTCCTCGATCGAGACCGCGGAGTTCTCCTCTCTGAGCCAGAACGGCTCGTGGCCGAGGTCTTCGATCGCGTTCAGAATCGCTTTCGTCTCCTTGCTGTTGTGGAGGCTGAGGACGCCTACGCGCACGCCGGACCGGTCGTTGCTCATCTGTACGGGAGTATTGGACGCCATCTCTTAAAAAGGCCCCCACCTCGACGGAACCGGCGACCGACCGTTCGAACGCCGGGACGCGAGCGGTCCGGCCGGCCGAAAGCCGTCGTTACTCGGCGGCGTCGGCCTCGACCGCTCGGCGCTTCCACCCACCCTTAAATAGGGCGGGGTCAGAGGGGTAGGTATGGCCGGGTCGGACGCCGACGACGCGTTCACGTACAACGGCGGAATCGTCGAACCGGGCGAGACCCAGAACATCCGGTACGGCATCAGCGAGACGTATCTGGGCGACCCGGTGCGGATTCCCGTCACCATCGTCAACGGCGCGGAGCCGGGGCCGACCGTGTTCCTCTCGGCGGCCGCTCACGGCGACGAACTCAACGGTATCGAGGTCGTCCGGGAGGTCGCCCAGGAGTGGAACCACGACGAGCTCTGTGGCACGCTGGTCTGTCTCCCGGTGTTGAACGTCCCGGGCTTTCTCGCACAGGAGCGGTACCTCCCCATCTACGACCGGGACCTGAACCGGTCGTTCCCCGGACGGGTCGACTCGACCAGCGCCAAACGCATGGCCCACCAGATCTTCCGGAACTTCCTCGCACCCTGTGACATCGGGCTCGACTTTCACACCTCCACGCGCGGGCGCACGAACATGCTCCACGTCCGGGCGGACATGGACGACCCGGACGTGGCCCGGCTCGCTCGGGCGTTCGGCTCGAACGTCATCATCTCCTCGCAGGGGCCCTCGGGGACGCTCCGCCGCGAGACCAGCGAGTACGGCGTCCCGACCATCACCATCGAGATGGGAGAGGCCCACCGGTTCCAGCGCCAGTTCATCGACCGCGGACTGGAGGGGGTCGCGAGCGTCCTCGCGGAGTACGGCGTCCACCGTACCGACGCCGTCCGGTGGCCCGGCTGGCGGACCGTGATCGACGACGAGAAAGAAAAGACGTGGCTGCGGGCCGACGCCGGCGGCCTCGTCGAGATGCACCACGATCGGGGCTCGCTGGTCTACGAGGGCGACACCGTCTGCACCATCACGAACCCGTTCAAGACCGACAGCGAGCGAGTCGAGGCGCCCTTTACCGGACTACTGGTGGGCGTGCTCGAGAATCCGGTCGTCTACCCGGGCAACCCGCTGTGTCACATGGTCGAACTCGCGGCCGACACCCGGCGGGCGCTCAAGCGCGAGCGGGCCCGGACCGGCCCGGAGGACGACGGCGACGTCCCGCCCCCGCCCGAGAGCCGATAGTCACAGACGGCGGCCAGTTTCGTCGGGACCGTCACGGACTGGGTCGACCGGTGACAACGCCGAGCCGGGATGAGTACGAAAACGCTCAGACGCGGATGGCATCGGTACCGGTCGGTGCCGATCGTGTATCGGATCGCGGCCGGCTTCCTGCTCGGCGCGCTCGTCGGGCTCTCGGTCGGCGAGCGCGCCACGGTGGTCCGGCCGCTCGGCGAACTGTTTTTGAACCTGCTTCGGATGCTGGTCGTCCCGCTGGTGGTGTTCACGCTCCTTTCGGGGATGCAGAAGCTCTCGCCGTCGAAGCTCGGACGCGTCGGAGGCACCGTCGTCGGCCTCTACGCGGTCACGACCGCCATCGCGGCCGCGATCGGACTGGCGGTCGCAAACCTCGTCCAGCCCGGCCGAGGCGTCGAGTTCACGGGCGGGGAGGCCCAGTCGGCGAGCGCCCCCTCGGTCGCGGAGGTCGTGCTCGGCATCGTGCCCGAGAACCCCCTCGGCGCGATGGCGTCGGGCGACCTCCTGGCGACGATCTTCTTCGCGGTCGTGTTCGGCCTCGCGCTCGCGATCGTGCGCGACACCGCCGACGACGAGGCGATACGGGAGGGCGCCGAGACGTTCTTCGCGCTCGCGAACGCCGCCACCGAGGCGCTGTTCAAAGTCGTCTGGGGCGTGATGGAGTACGGCGTGATCGGCGTGTTCGCACTGACGGCGGCGTCGCTCGGCTCCTCGGGCGTCGAGGCCGCGCTCTCGCTGGCGACGCTCGTGGGAGCGATCGCGCTCGGGATCGCGGTCCACATCGCGGTCACCTACCTCGGGCTCGTCGTCGTCGGACTGCTCGGTCAGTCGCCGCTCGCGTTCCTCGACGGGGCCAAAGACGCGATGGTGACCGCCTTCTCGATCCGGTCGTCGAGCGGGACGCTCCCGGTCACCATCGCGGACGCCGAGGACAACCTCGGCATCGACGAGAGCGTCTACGGCTTCTCGCTACCGCTCGGGGCGACCATCAACATGGACGGGGCGGCGATCCGGCAGGCGGTAACGGCAGTTTTCGCCGCTAACTTGGTCGGGGTTTCGCTCGGGATCGGCGATCAGATCGTGGTGCTGGCGACCGTGGTCCTCATCAGCGTCGGCACCGCGGGCGTACCCGGCGCGGGGTTGATCATGCTCACGATCATCCTCGAGGCGCTCGGGCTCCCGCTGGAAATCGTCGGTTTCGTGGCGGGCGTCGACCCGATCCTCGGTCGGATCGCCACGATGAACAACGTGACCGGCGACCTCGCAGTGTCGTCGCTGGCGGCCAAGTGGAACGACGCGATCGACTTCGGATCGGGCGCGTGGGCCCGCGGGTCCGAGGCCGGTGGCGCCGCGGCGTCTGTTTCAGACGACTGATTGGTTTAGGCTCTGATTCCCCCGTCGCATCGCGGATTTCCGATCCGTTTCCCCGGCGCGGGTCTCGTAACTTCTATTTGCCCACAGTCCAACCACCCGAACGGACAAGTATGAGTCAATCGTACAATCGAGGCCTCGTCGAAGACTTCGGCCGGTGGCGGGAGTTCACGGCCGGGATGTGGGCCTGGATACTTCACAAGTTTACCGGGTGGGTACTCGTCGGCTACCTGTTCACGCACATCGCCGTCCTGAGTACCGCGCTCCCGGCGTCGAACGCCGCGTCGGGCGTCATCGCCGCCGAGACCGACGTCTACACGACGACGCTCCAGGGGCTCGAAAGCCTCGCGCTCGTCCGCGTTCTGGAGGTCGGACTGCTCGCGGTCGCCGTCTTCCACATACTCAACGGCGTCCGCCTGCTGTTCGTGGACCTCGGCGTCGGCCTCGAAGCACAGGACAAGAGCTTCTACGCGTCGCTGGTAGTCACCGCCGCCATCGTGTTGGCGTCGGTGCCGACGTTCCTGGAAGGGGTGTTCTGAGATGGCCGAGCGCTACTCCTCGTTCCGGAGCGGCAGTCGATCGTGGCTGTTCCAGCGGGTCACCGCCGCGTTCTTAGTCGTCGTTCTGGCGTTTCACTTCTTCCTGCTCCACTTCGTCAACCACGCCTCCGAAGTGACGTTCGCGGGGACCAGCGCCCGGATGGAGCAGTGGGGCTATCTCCTCACGATGGTACTGTTTTTGCTGACCGCGACGTTCCACGGCGTCAACGGCGTCTACGCCGCGCTGTTGAATCAGGGACTCACGGGCACGAAAAAGCGCGCGGTGAAGGGCGTGCTCGCGATCGCCGGCCTCGCGCTGGCCGCACAGGGAACCTACGTCGCGCTCGTGATGTCCGGAGTGATGTAACATGAGTACGCAAATCCAAGAAGAATCCGAAGAGGCGACCGAGACCGAGACCGAGACAGCGCCGGTCGAGCGCGAGTCGCCGGGCGACCGGCGCCGCGAGGCCAAACGAACGGCCAGCGACCAGCGGGTCGCGTCCGAGCCGGTCGGCGAGATCGAGGGCGACACCTTCCGGCTGAAGGTGTTCCGCTACGACCCCGAGGTCGAGGGGAAGATGGAGCCGCGGTTCGACGACTTCACCGTCCCCCGCGAGAAGGGGATGACGGTCCTCGATGCGCTCATCTACGCCCGCGACCACTACGACACGACCCTGACCTTCCGTCACTCGTGTCGGCAGGCGGTCTGTGGCTCGGACGCCTTTTTCATCAACGGCCGCCAGCGGCTCGGCTGTCAGACCCAGATCTCGGACCTCGACGGACCGGTCCGGGTCGAACCGCTCCCCCACCAGGACGTGGTGAAAGATCTGGTCGTCGATATGGAGCACTTCTACGATCAGATGCACGCGGTCGAGCCGTTCTTCCAGGGCGACACGCCGGACGGCGACCTCGAAGAGCAGCGCCAGTCCCGGGAGAACCGCGAGAAGATCAAGATGTCGACGCGCTGTATCTGGTGTGGCGCGTGTATGTCTTCGTGTAACATCGCGGCCGGGGACAACGAGTATCTCGGCCCGGCGGCGATCAACAAGGCCTACCGGTTCGCGATGGACGACCGCGAGGAAGACGAGCTCAAGGAACACCGCATGAAGATCCTGGATCAGGAACACGGCGTCTGGCGCTGTCAGACCCAGTTTTCCTGTACGAACGTCTGCCCGAAGGACATCCCGCTGACCGAGCACATCCAGGAGCTCAAGCGCGAAGCGGTCAAGCAGAACCTGAAATTCTGGTGAAACCATGCACGAACACGACGTACTCGTAATCGGCGGCGGCGGCGCCGGACTCCGAGCGGCCATCGCGGCCCAAGAGGAGGGCGCCGACGTGGCCATCGTAACGAAGCTCCACCCGGTTCGGAGCCACACCGGGGCGGCCGAGGGCGGTATCAACGCGGCGATCCGGGAGGGCGACTCGTGGGACCTCCACGCCTACGACACCATGAAGGGGTCGGACTACCTCGGCGACGCCCCCGCGATCGAGACCCTCGCACAGGACAGCCCCGAGGAGACGATCCAACTCGAACACTGGGGGATGCCGTTCTCCCGCGAGGACGACGGCACCGTCTCCCAGCGGCCGTTCGGCGGACTCTCGTTCCCCCGGACGACCTACGCCGGCGCCGAGACCGGCCACCACCTGCTCCACACGATGTACGAGCAGGTCGTCAAACGCGGCATTCAGGTGTACGACGAGTGGTACGTGAGCGAGCTCGCGGTCACCGACGAGGACGACCCGAGCGAGCGGACGTGCCACGGCGTCGTCGGCTACGACATCAAGACGGGGCAGGTCGAGGGGTTCAAGGCCCGGAACGGCGTCATCCTCGCGACCGGCGGCCTCGGACAGGTGTACGACCACACCACCAACGCGGTCGCCAACACCGGCGACGGCGCGGCGATGGCGTATCGGGCGGGCGTCCCGCTCGAAGACATGGAGTTCATCCAGTTCCACCCGACCACCCTCCCCTCGACGGGCGTGCTGATCTCCGAGGGGGTCCGCGGCGAGGGCGGCATCCTCTACAACGCCGAGGGCGAGCGGTTCATGTTTGAGTACGGCTACGCGAACAACGACGGCGAACTGGCCTCCCGTGACGTGGTCTCGCGGGCCGAACTCACCGAGATCAACGAGGGCCGGGGCGTCGAAGACGAGTACGTGTACCTCGACATGCGCCACCTCGGCGAGGAGCGCATCACCGACCGGCTGGAGAACATCCTCCACCTCGCGCGGGACTTCGAGGGCGTCGACGGCCTCGAAGAGCCGATGCCGGTCAAGCCCGGCCAACACTACGCCATGGGCGGCATCGAGACCAACGAGCACGGCCAGACCTGCATCGACGGCCTCTACGCCGCCGGCGAGTGCGCCTGCGTGTCGGTCCACGGCTCGAACCGGCTGGGCGGCAACGCCCTGCCCGAACTCATCGTGTTCGGCGCTCGGGCGGGCCGTCACGCCGCGGGCACCGACCTCGGCGAGCCCGAGATCGCGACCGGCCGCGACGAGGAGTTCGAACGCGAGGACGGTCTCGACACGCCCGTCGAGCCCGGTGCGGTCGGCGGCGCGAGCGACGCGGTCGCCGACGGCGGTGAGCGAACCGACGGTTCGCGATCCTCGTCGGACGCGCGGTCCGACGGCGGAACCGCGGTCGCGAGCGCCGACGACGTGGTCCAGCGCGCGGTCGAGAACCAGCGCACCCGGATCGACCGCCTCCTCAACGAGGACTCGGGCGTCCAGCAGGCCGAACTCCGCGAGAAGCTCCAGAAGTCGATGACCCAGAACGTCAACGTCTTCCGGAACGAGGAGGGGCTGAAGACGGCGCTCGAAGACATCCGAGAGGTGCGCGAGCGCTACGAGGACGTGTACGTCGACGACCCCTCCCGGACGTTCAACACCGACCTCATCCACACCATCGAGATGCAGAACCTGCTCGACCTCGCCGAGGCGATCACGCTGGGCGCGCTCGCGCGCGACGAGTTCCGGGGCGCCCACTGGCGCCAGGAACACCAAGAGCGCAAGGACGACGAGTGGCTCAAGCACACGATGCTTGCGTGGAACGACGGGAGCCCCGAGCTCTACTACAAGCCGGTCATCCTCGAAGGCGAGGAAGACACCTACGAGCCGAAGGTCCGGTCGTACTGAGACGGCGATTTTTCCGGGCGGTCGACACCCGACGCGTCTCCTCCGCGTTCGCTCGATCGACCCACCGGAGAGCGTCCCGCTCGCGGTTCGATCGGATCCCCGTCGGCGTCGGCGGCGCGCCGAGCGCAGACCGAACGGGCCGACGAGTGGGTTCTCAGCCGTCTTCTTCGATCACCGTCGTCTCGTCGCCGCTCGCGTGGCGGAGTTCGAGGCGATGGCGGGTGTGGCGGGCGTGGGTCTCGGCCCACCGCCGGGCGGCGTCCTCCGAGAGGCGCTCGACGGTCTCCGGGCAGTTGCGACACGCGACCCGCCACGTCGCGATCCCGTCCGGGAAGTGGCCGGTGTGGCGCTGGTGGTCGAGCGCGAACTGCTCGAGCGCCTGATTGCCGACCCCGAGGTCGTCGAGTTCGTACGCCAGATCCCACTCTTGGCCACACCGCTCGCAGGAGACCGTCGGAGTGTCGTCGATGTCGGTCGCCGATGGCGGGCGGTCGTCGCTGTCGGTCACGCGCCTGTGTAGCGCCCGCGAGTGCTTGAACCTGTCCTCCGAGCAGTCTCGGGGAATCGCCAACTATATCTCCGTCTCGGTGTTTTCCCACGGTGGTATGTTGTTGGAGGGAACCGTCGTCGCCGACGCGGACACCGTGATCGACGACGGCGCAGTCGTCGTGGAGGGCGACCGCATCGCCGCGGTCGGCGACCGCTCCGAACTGGCAGAGCGCTACCCCGACCGCGAGCGCCGGCGCTACGACGTGCTCGCGCCGGGGATCGTCGGCGGCCACGTCCACTCGGTCCAGTCGCTCGGACGTGGCATCGCCGACGACACCGCGCTGTTAGACTGGCTGTTCGAGTACGTCCTCCCGATGGAGGCCGACCTCGACGCCGACGGGATGCGTATCGCGGCCGAGCTGGGGTACGCGGAGCTGATCGAGTCGGGCGTGACGACCGTCATCGACCACCTCTCGGTCCGCCACGCCGACGAGGCGTTCGAGGCCGCCAGCCGGATCGGGATCCGGGGCCGGATCGGGAAGGTGCTGATGGACAAAGACGCCCCCGACGGGCTGGCCGAAGACACCGACGCCGCGCTGGCCGAGAGCGAGCGCCTCATCGAGGAGTATCACGGCGCCAACGACGGTCGGATCGGCTACGCGCTCACCCCGCGGTTCGCGGTGAGCTGTACCGAGGCGTGTCTCCGGGGCGTCCGGGAGCTCGCCGACGCCCACGACGGCGTCCGGATCCACACCCACGCCAGCGAGAACCGCGACGAGATCGCGCAGGTCGAGGCCGACACCGGGATGCGGAACATCCACTGGCTCGACGAGGTCGGGCTGACCGGCGAGGACGTCGTGCTGGCCCACTGCGTCTGGACCGACGAGAGCGAGCGCGAGGTGCTGGCCGAGACGGGCACGCACGTCACCTACTGCCCGTCCTCGAACATGAAACTCGCGTCGGGCGTCGCACCGATCCCCGACTACCTCGACCGGGGGATCAACGTCGCCCTCGGCAACGACGGCCCGCCGTGTAACAACACGCTCGATCCGTTCACCGAGATGCGTCAGGCCAGCCTGCTCCAGAAGGTCGAGGACCTCGATCCGACTACGTTGCCGGCCCGGACGGTGTTCGAGATGGCGACCGTCAACGGCGCGACGGCCGCGGGCTTCGAGGGGGTCGGCCGGCTGGAGCCGGGGTGGAAGGCCGACGTGGTCGGGCTGAGGACCGACCTCACGCGGGCGACCCCGATCCACGACGTGCTCTCGCATCTGGTGTTCGCGGCCCACGGCGACGACGTGGCGTTCACCATGGTCGACGGCGAGGTGCTCTACGAGGACGGCGACCACGTCGCGGTCGACGCCGATCGGATCCGACGGGAGGCCGACGAGTACGAGGTGTCGGTCGCCGATTAGGAGAGTCCGAGCGCCGCCAGCAGGTCGAAACTGAAACCGAGTTCTTCTACGATGCGGTATCCCAGATAGATCCCGACGACTCCCATCACGCCCGGCAGTTCGGGCGGCGCCGGGACGGGTATCTGGAGTGCGTGAAACAGTGCGCCGAGGACCGTGCCGGTCGCCAGCGCGAGAGCGGTGAGCGTCGCATCCATGCTGGGACGTGGATGTCGATCGCCTAAAAACCGTTCTGCTCGGCGGCGGCCTCCGAACCGGAGTCGCCGACCGTCACCGCCACTGCGAGAGGGTGTGTGACTCCTCGTAGGGCATCACGAGCCACGCGTCGTCGTTCGACACGTCCGCGATCACGGTCGTGGGCTCGTCGCCGCTATCGTCGAGGGCGAACATGACTTCGCCGTCTTCGAACGATTCGTCGATGTCGTCTGCGGATGGGATAGTCCAACTCAGGGTAATCACCGTGTGGTTCGGACGGGTGTGATCGTTCCTTGTGACGGACGGCTCTTTAGTATTCACCACTGTTCCGGTCGTAACGACCCGTTATAGCGCGGTACGCCCGCCAAAACGCGGTGAAACGGTTGACTAACGAATGCGTCTCGCCGACAGGACGGCGGCCGCGAGCGCGACCAGCGCGGCGGCGACGCCGAAGCCGGGGACGCCGCCGTCGGCGCCGCCGGCTTCGGTCGTTCGGGTCGTCTCCGAGTCGCCGGCCTGCGAGTCGACGGTCACGGTCACCGACTCGGTCGCCGTCGCGCCGTACTCGTCTTCGACCACGACCTCGACCGTCGCGGTCCCGCTCGTCCCGAAGCTGTGTTCGACCGACTCGCCGGTCACCTCGGCGTCGCCGAGCCGCCACGTCACCGTGGTCTCGCCAACCGAGTCGGTCACGTCGGCCGAGAAGGTCGCGGCCGAGCCGACGGTCACCGAGTCGGGCGCGTCGACGGTGACCCCGGGTCGGTCGTTGACCACCAGCGTCGCGGTCGCGGTGTCGTTCAGCGCGGCCGAGTCGGTGACGGTGAGCGCGACCTCGCGCTCGCCGGGCTCGCCGAAGCTGACGGTCGCGGTCTCGCCGTCGTAACGCTCGCCGTCGATCTCCCATCGGTAGCCGGTCAGTCGACCGTCCTCGGCGGCCGAATCGGCCGCGCTCAGTTCGACCGACTCGCCGACCAGCACCGACTCGGCGGCGTCGATGCTCGCGGTCGGCGCGTCGACCGCCGTCACCGCCAGCGTCCCGGTGCCCTCGGCCGCGGCCGAGAGCCGCGCCGTCGCGTTCGACTCGGCGACGACCTCGGTGTCGAGGATCGCCCAGCCGTCGGCGGCTCGCTGGGCTACCCGGAGGTCCTCGACCGCCGCCGCGTCGGTCGGCACCGAGAGCTCGACGGTCGCCGAGGCGTTGGCGGCCGCCGCCGGACCGGTCAGCGTGACCGCGTAGACGGGGTCGCCCGGCGGCGCCAGCGCCGAGAGGTTCGCCCGCTCGGACACCGTCAGCACGCCCGAGGCGTTCGCGTCGGCCAGCGTCACCGACCTGACGGGCGAGTCCTCGAGCGCGACGGTGGTGCCCGGCCGGTCGGCGTCGGCGTCCCGGATCGCGGCCGAGGCGGGGCCGCCGATCCGGACCAGCCAGCCGTCTTGGTTCTCCGAATAGCTCGTCGTGTCGCCGACCCCGACGTAGCCGCCGCCGTGGCCGTCGATCGCCGGCCAGAACTTATCCCAGTACTGGTTGCCGTAGGTCCGCTCCCACTGCGTTTGACCCTCGCTGTCGGCCTTTACGAGCCAGCCGTCGGCGCCGGTCTGGCCCAGTTTGTGCTTCGCGCCCGAGAGGACGACCCCGTCGTCGTCGGCCAGCACGCCGTAGAAGGCGTCGTCTTTCTCGGTGCCGTAGGTTCGCTCCCACTGCTCGTCGCCGCCGCCGTCGATCTTCACGAGCCAGCCGTCTTCGGCGCCGTCGCCCTGACTGGCGGTCCGACCCGCGAGGAGGAACCCGCCGTCCTCGGTCGCGGCCGCGTCGTGGATCCGGTCGGCGTCGGCGCCGCCGTACTCGGCGTCCCAGTTCACCTCGCCCTCGGCGTCGACGTTCAGCACCCACGCGTCTGAGGGGTCGTAGGTGCTCGACTCGACGGTGCCGGTCAACAGCAGGTCGCCGTCGTCGGCGACGAAGATCGAGTTGACGTACTCGTCGGCGTTGGACTTGAGCGTGTCGTAGGTCTGGCTCCACGCTTGGGTGCCGTCGCTTTCGAGTTCGACCAGCCACGCCTCGGCGGTCGAGCCCTTCTGCCAGCCGCCCGCGTAGACGGTGTCGCCCGACTTGGCGAGCGACCAGAAGCCGCTGGGGCCGTCGCCGCCGTGGGTCTCCTCCCAGACGACTTCGCCGTCGTCGTCGACTTTCAGCACCCAGCCGTCCCACGCCGAGTCTGCGTCGGGACTGGAGTAGCCCGCGAGCAGGTAGCCGTCCTCGACCGCCTTCGCGTCGAAGAGCCGGTCGGTGCCGGGGCCGCCGTAGCTCCGCTCCCACGTCGTCCGGCCCGCCTCGTCGACCATCGCGACGTAGCCGTCGTCGGTCCCGTCATCGCCGGCGGTCCACCCGACGACGAGGTAGCCGCCGTCGGTCCGGATGCCGGTCGTCAGCTTGTCGTCGCCGTCCCCGCCCACCGACGTGTTCCACCGCTCGGGGAGCGGCTCGTCGGCGTCGGCGGCCGGCGGCGACGCGCTGGCGGTCGGCGTCGGTCCGGCCCCGACGGTGCCGACGGCCGGAGCCGCCAGCACCGCCAGCGCGATCACGCACAGCATCGCTCGGTTCATGCTCGGTACCCCCGGTCTGCCCTCGTCGCGGCGTCGAGTTTCATTGGTAATCCACCGTTGTGTTGTCGTATCGAGGCATTTCCCCGCCTGCGCCGGCCTGCGGTCGCCGGAGCGAAGGTTCGATACGACCGTGGGACCGATCGAGCCTTTGTTATGTGGCGTCTGAACGCGCGGTAGGCGTCGGTTGAACGACGTCCTCGCCCGCGACTCTCGGGGAGTCTCGTCGAACCGAATCGGCGGCGGTCGCCGAGATCGGTCGCGTCGGTCCGGCCGTACCCGGCGCCTACCGGCCGACAGACGGGAGATAACAAAGTACCGGTCGCCCGATACTCCGGGCGATGAGTCGTCGACACGTCGCTCGCGAGCACCGGACGACAGCCGTCCCGCGGTGGCCCGCGCCATGAGCCTCGAAACCAGCGACGGCACGCTGGTCGACCGACTCGCGCGGCCGGGCGCGCCGGTCGATCTGATCGCCGTCGTCGGCTACCTCGCTGTCGCGGTCCTCGTGGTCTTTCGGCCCGGAGTGTACGGGACGCCGATAGCGACCGCGCTCGGGCTCCCGGCGCTTCTGTTCGCGCCCGGCTACGCGCTCGTCTCGCTGCTGTTCCCCGGAGCGACGCCCGACGACGCGGCCGGCGGCCGAGCGCTCGACGCCGTCCGGTCGGACGGGCTCGGTGGCGGCGAGCGCGCGGCGCTCGGGTTCGGGATCAGTCTGGCGTTTCTCCCGGCGTTCGGGCTCGCGCTCGCGGCGTCGCCGTGGGCAATCGCGCCGGTCCCGGTCCTGGTCGGGGCGAGCGGGTTCGCGGTCGCCTGCTCGATCGGGGCGGCGATCCGGCGGCTTCGCCGGCCGGCCGACCGCCGGTTCTCGGTGCCGGTCCGAGGGTTGCTCGCGGACGCCCGGCGCGCGGTCCGGGACGGGTCGGTCGGGGAGGTCGCGCTCGACGTGGCGCTGGCCGGCGCGGTCGTTGTCGCGGTCGCCGCGGTCGGGTACGCGGTCGCCGCGCCCGGCCCCGGTCAGTCGTACACCGACGCCTACCTGCTCTCGCAGAACGAGACCGGCCAGCTCGTCGCCGACGACTACCCGCGGAACTTCACCAGCGGCGAGAGCCGACCAATCGTCGTAGGCCTCGACAACCACGAGGGCGCCGAGACCGACTACACGGTGGTGGTCGAACTCCAGCGAGTCCAGCAGGCCGACGACGGGGGCGCCCGAGTCGTCCAGGACCGCCGGCTCGCGGCGTTCACGCCGACCGTCGCGGACGGGGAGACGTGGCGTGTCCGCCACGACGTCACGCCGACGATGACCGGCGATGATCTCCGGCTCGCGTATCTCGTCTACCGCGGGGCGCCCCCGGAGAACCCGTCCACCGAGAGCGCGTACGAACACGTCCACGTCTGGGTGAACGTCTCGGCGTGATCGACCGCATGCGGAGCCACGACTGACCCATGTGGCCGTGGGAACACCTCGCTGTCGGCTACCTCGCGTACTCGTTGAGCTGTCACCTGCGCGGCGACGGCGCCCCCGGCGGCTGGCCCGCGGTCGTGCTCGCGGTCGGGACCCAGTTTCCGGATCTGCTCGACAAGCCGCTGTCGTGGTCGCTCGGGGTGGTCGCGAGCGGCCAGTCGGTGGCCCACTCGGTGCTACTCGCGGTCCCGGTCTCGGCGCTCGCGATCGGCGCGGCCACCGGGGTCGGGCGGCGCCGCGTCGGGGAGGGGTTCGCGGTCGGATACCTCAGCCATCTCCCGAGCGACGTCTTCTACCCGCTGGTCCGCGGCGCTCGACCGAACGTCGACGCCGTGCTCTGGCCGCTGGCGAGCGCGCCCGCCGGGGAGGCCAACGCGGGCCTGCTCGCCACCGCCCGGCGGCTGTTCGACCGGTACGCGGGCGAACTGCTCGCCGGCGAGCCGACGCCCTACCTCGCAGTCGAACTCGGCTTGCTGGTCGGGGTAGTCGCGCTGTGGGTGTACGACGGGATGCCGCCGGTCGGCGCGCTGGTGGCGAACGCGACCGAAGACGCCGCCTAGGATCGTCAGGACGGTCATAACAATGTGTTCGTCCGGCAAACGTCCGGGCGTGACAGAGGACGACCGTCGGCTGAACAGACGCGCGTATCTGCGGGCGCTCGGCGCGACCGGAGCGGCCGGGCCGTTGGCCGGCTGTGGCGGTCTCGACGCCGATCCGGACGGCACCGCGACCGAGACGACCGGTCGGACCCCGACCGGCGGCGAGCCGGCCGAGGCCCCGGCCCGGGAGAACGCGACGACCGAGGCGACCGACCGCTTCGAGACGGTGGTGAACGTCGCGGACGAGGGGGCCGACACCGCCGGCGAGGAGCGCGTCGACGACCTGCTCGCGGAGCTGGCGGCCGACGATACGATGCTTTACTTCCCGGCCGGACGCTACCGGCTCGGAAAGTGGAACCTCAGCGGTCACCGAAACATCGGCGTCGTCGGCGACGACGCGACCTTCGTCCCGCCAGCGGGCAAACAGGACTACTGGCTGGCGTGGGGCCAACTCGAGGACCTCCTTTTCGAGGGGTTCGCGCTCGATTGCACCGCCGACGGGGTCGCCCCGGTCAACCACATCTCGGTGACCGGCGGCCAGAGCGCGGTCCGGGACGTGGCGCTCCGGGGCCACCGACGAGTCCCCCGGAGCGGCTTCGAGATCGCGGCCGCCGACCCGGACGCCGAACTCCTGTTCGAGGACGTCCGGCTCCCCGACGGCTCGACCGCGGGCAACGCCATCTACACCTTTCCGAAGAGCGTCGGCCGCCTGAGGATCCGGAACTGCCGGGTCGAAGACTGGGCAGAGGGGCTGTACGCCTCGCCCCACTCGGGACCCCTCGAAATCGTCGGGGGCCACTACGCCAACAACGGTATCGACCAGGTCCGGGTCGGCGGCGGCCCGTCGGGCGCGACGGTCCGGGACGTGACCGTCCGAGTCGACGACCCCGAGCACGCCGACAGCAAGCCGAACATGCGGGGCATCTGGATGGAGGAGGGCGGCCGGGTCCGGATCGAGAACTGCGACATCGCCATTACCGATCTGACGGGCACGTACAGCTCCGGGGCGATCGTCGTCGGCCAGCAGTTCGGGGCGGCGACCATCGCCGACACGACGATCCGGACCGACGCCGACGCGCCGGCGATCAGCGTCCGGAACCCGATCGACTCGATCGAGGGCCAGACGATGCCGAGCATGGACCGGCTCCCCGAGGACTGGCGGGTGGAGTGTCGGAACGTCACCGTCACGGGGTCGGTCGGCTCGGGCACCGCGATCCGGGCGGTCGATCGAGACGACTGCGTCTTCGAGAACATCTGTGTCAGCCACCCCGAGGGGAGCCGGGACGGCGTGCTCGTCGAGAGCGCCGAGGGGTGTGCGGTCCGGAACGCGACGATCGCGGTCGGCGGCGACGCCGTCGTCGGCGAGGACGCGACCGTCGAGACCACCGCCGTCCGGACGGACGGCTCCTGTGGCGACTAGATGTAGCCGAGGTCCGCGAGCCGATCCTCGACCGCGCCGTCGTCGCCGTCCCCGACGGCGGCGGTCCCGAACGCCACGTCGCCGTAGTCGGCCCGCGTGACCGCCCGGTCGAGCAGGCCGTCTGGCACCCCGCCCGACATCCGGTCGGGCACGTCCCGTCCGGCCGACGCGAGCGCGATCGGCGCGACGTCGGTCAGCGAGAGGACGTCGAGGTCCGTCCCGGCGTCGAACGCGGGTCCGTCGGCGACGAACACGCCCCGGGGCTTGTGGTCGTGGGCGTCGATCGGCGCGAACCGCTCGCCGATGAGGTTGGGGTTCACGACGTGGTTCATCTCGGTCGGCATGAACAGCACGTCGCAGGCCCGGTCGGCGTACGGTCCGTCGTACACCGCCTCCCGGCGCCGGACCCACTCGAACACCGGGTCGCCGTCGGGCGTCCGGAGCGACGCCAGCAGTTCCACGAGATCCTCGCGGACCTGTTCGTACTCGTCGGGCGACACGACGCCGCCGGGGTCCCGGCCTGCGACGTTCACCCGGACGCCCAGTTCCGTGCTCCGGCAGTAGGCCGCCGACGCCCGCCTGTCGACCCCCTCGCTCGCGGCCGAGACCGCGTCGTCGGGGAGCAGATCGAGCAGGAGGTCGTCGATCCCGGCCCGCCGCGCGAGTGCGTAGGCGTCCCCGGGCGTGAGTCCGACGGCCCCGAGCGCGCTCGTCAGCGCCGAGACCGCGTTCGCGGCGAGGGGCGACCCGTCGTCGTCGGTCGCGTCGTCCTCGCCGGTGAGCGTCGACTTCTCGCTCGCGAGGCTCGGGCCGGTCTCGTCGTCGGTCGTCTCCACGTAGCCGGCCTCGCGGAGGATCTCGTTGAGATAGACGTCGTAGCCGTCGACCCGACCGATGCCGTGGTCCGAACAGACCACGACGTTGGCGCCCGGGGCGGCGTCCCTGACCCGTCCGAGCACCTCGTCGGCGGCCTCGTAGATCTCCCGGAAGGTCTCGCGGTCGTCGAAGTTGTGGAAGACGGCGTCGGTCTTCTGGACCTGAATCACCGCGACCCGCCAGTCGTACGATTCGAGGAGGTACTCGGCGGCCCGGCCGCGGACCTCGATCGCGTCGAGGTAGCCCCGGCGCTTCTGGGCCTTGTCGTCGCTGGTCTCGCCCGACGAGTAGATCCGGTAGGGCTCGCCGATCGCCGCCGAGAGCTCGTCGCGAACGCTCGCCGGATGGCCCGGATCGTCTTCGTGGGCCAGATACCCCGGGATCAGCGCTCCCTCGATCGGTTCGGCGGGGTGGGTGACCGGGACGTTCAACACGACCGCCGGCTCGCCGGTCGCCGAGAGGTAGTTCCAGATCGCCGGGCGCCGGACGTGGTTGCGGGTGACCAGCTCGTCGTCGCCCGGATCGTTGCCGGGGCTGAAAAAGCCGTAGACGCCGTGGCGGCTCGGATCGGTGCCGGTGTACATCGACGGCCACGCGCTCGCGGTCCACGGCGGGAACGTCGAGGCCAGCGGCGCTTGTACGCCCGACTCGCGCAGCGACGCGAAGTTGGGGAGCGATTCGTCGAACGCATCGAGGTACTCGAAGTCGAGGGCGTCGAAGCCCACGACCACGGTTTTGTTCTCGGCTGTCATTGTCGTCTCCGCGCGGTCTCCGGGACCGCCCGCTCGTCAGATCGAGACGACGCCGGCCACCATTGTTCTCTGGAGCTTAGGTAACCGACAGCACCGGACTAAATCGCCTGCGGTCAGGCGCCGCCTGTGGGAGCGCGCCGGCGCCGAACGCGGTACCTGAACCAGCCGACGGTCGGCGATGGGAGCGCCTGACCGGTCGCAGACGCCGCGAGAACGGAGTTACGAGGACGCTGAGCCCGAGAACAGCGGTCGGTTAAACCGGCGATGGCGCAGGCTTACCGGAGCCGCTTGTAGACGCTCGACAGCGCGTTCGTGACCCGCGTGCCGCGTTCGAGGCTGTAGTACGACCGGAGCTCCGGGCCGAACTTCGCCTTGTACTCACACAGCCGGCGCTCGTTGGCGCCGACCAGATCGTAGCGCTCGACCCCGCGGTCGATCGCGTCCGAGACGATGGCCCAGTCGACCAGATCGTTGACCGGCAGGTCCCGATCGTGTTTCGCGCCGCCCTGCCACCGGTAGACGGTGTCGTCGAACTCCAGCGCGACCATCCCGCCCGCGATCTCGCCGTCGACCTCGCAGGCGTAGGGCCGGACCGTCCCGTCCGGGAGTCGGTCGTAGAGGTCGGTGACGAACTCGGGCGTGACGCCGTAGGCCTCGTCCTGGTCGGCGTGGCGCTGGGCGACCTGCGAGATGACGGCCTCGATCTCGTCGTGGCCGCCCTCGTAGACGCGGTAGTCGCCGTCGGTCCGGATGTTGTTCCGGGCGTCTCGCGAGAACGACATCAACACGTCGTCCTCGCCGGGCGTGAGGTCCACCTCGTAGGTGTGGCGGACGTCGACGTCGAACTCGGACCACTCGAACGGCCGCACGTCCCGGTAGGCCGGATCCGACCGGAGCTGGACGTACTTGGGGCCGAGTTCGCGCTCGATCCAGTTGAGACAGCCGTCGACGAACAGCCGGTTTCGCCGCTCGGCCTTCCGGCGCTTGAGCTTGGCCTGGTTCAGGAGAGTCGGGCCCAGATACGACACCCACAGCCCCGGCGGCGGCGAGAACGCCATCGTCATCCCGCCCTTGCGGAGCTCGAACACCGGGAAGAGCCCGACCGGCTCTTGGCCCTTGTACCCGACCAGCGGGTGGAGTTCGGCGCCGGCCCGATCGGCCTGGACTTCCAGTGACTCACGGTAGTGAAAGACGTTCGCTTCGGGCGACCGTTCGACGAGATCGTTCCACCGCCGCCAGTCGCCGTCGTCGGCCCGACTGACCGAGATGCCGCGTTTCTGTATCGTCGTGCTCATGTTATTCGATGTACCCCAGATCCGCGAGTCGCGCTTCGACGTCGCCGTCGTCCGTTGCCACCTGCGCGTCCGGGTCGAACGCCGGATACGCCCGGGTGCCGACCGGCTCGACCGCCGGGAGCGCGGACCCGTCCATCCTGTCGCCGGCGGGGATTCCCAGCGTCGCCAGCACCGTCGGCGCCACGTCGAAGAGGTGTGCGCCCGAGAGGTCGGCGTCCGCGTCGACGCCCGCCCCCGCCATCGCGATCACCCCTTCGCGCTTGTGGTTGTACGGTTCGGAGGGCGGTCCGAACTGGCCGTCACCCACCCGCGTCGAGAGGAACTCGTCGAACTCCCGCGGGACCGTCACCACGTCGGGCGCCGCCTCGACGTACGGCCCGGAGAACACCTCCTCGCGGCGCGCGACCCGCTCGAACGCCGGCCGGCCGTCGGGGGTCTCGACCGCCGACAGCATCGCGATCAGGTCCTCGCGCACTCGCTCGTAATCGCCGGGCGCGACGACGCCGTCGGGTTCGCGGCCCCGCAGGTTCACCCGGACGCCGAGTTCGATCCGGTCGCGCATGTACGCGACCGACTCGGCGAAGTCGACCCGTTCGGCGGCCGCCCGCGCCACGTCGTTCGGGACGCGCTCGGCGACGAAGTCGGCGAGCCCCACCGCGTCGAGTCCGGCGCGGATGCGCTGGCTGGTGATGCCGACCGCCGCACCCGCGGCGAGCGCCCGCCCGAGCGGGGAGAGACTGTCGGCGGCATCCCTGCTCTCTTTGCCTTCCCGGAGCTGGTTCGACGCGATGGTCGACCACGTCGGCATCCCCTCGCCGTCGGCGGTGGTCTCGACGAGCCCCTGCTCGCGGAGGAACTCGTTGACTCGGAACTCGCTCCCGCGGTACTCGCCCATGCCGTGGTCGCTCGCTACCACGACGGTGTCCGGATCGCACTGGTCGAGGATCGCGCCGACCTGCTCGTCGACCGCCTCGTAGACCGCCCGGACGGCCTCGTCGTCGCCCGGCCGCTCGTGGAAGACGGTGTCGGTCTGCTGGAACTGGACGAACCCGAACGACGGGTCGAACCGATCGGCGAGGTACCGAAACGCCTCCCCGCGCATCTCGGTGAGTCGGCGGTACCACTCGATCTGCTCGTCGCCCGACACGTCCCGGGGCGCGTACACTCGGTAATCGCCCATTTCCGCCCGGAGGTCGGCGAGGAGTCCGGCGGGGTGACAGTCCGGCTCCTCGGGCGCGGTGTATCCGGGGACGATCGCGCCGTCGATCTCGCGGGGCGGGTGTGTCACGGGCGCGTTCACGACCACGCTGGTGCGGTCGTTGCGGTCTAAGACCTCCCAGAGGGTCCGCTCGCGGACGTGGGTCGCGTTCACCACGTCCCAGTCGTAGCCGTCGAACGTCAGAAACCCGAACACGCCGTGCTTGCCGGGGTTGACGCCGGTGTACAGCGACGGCCACGCGCTCGGGGTCCACGGCGGGATCTGCGAGCGCAGTCCCCCCGCGGTCCCCTCGTCGAATATCGACTCCAGCCGCGGCACCGCGTCGGTCTCGAACAGCGGGTCGAGGACCCGACGACACCCCGCGTCGACCCCGACGAGCAGGGTCTCCAAGTTCGTCTGCGGGCGATCAGCCATGTATCGGATCCACCGCCCGTCCGTCCTTTGTTATGGGCCGTCTGTCCCCCGACAAACCTGACCTGTCGGATCGTTCGGCGGTTATGCTTCCATTACGGCCCCTCACTCGTTATTCAACGGAGTGTTTCGATTTCTCTCCCGGACCGTTCCGTAAACGGCCACTACATTTAAATTGGTAAGCTGGTCTTGAATTGAAATCGGTACACTTTTGAATAGGTAACTTCCCATTGAGATACACATGGCACGCGATGATGCGGCACGCGAGACGGAGTCCGAAACGTCCCTGCTCGACCGGCGGTCGTACCTCAAGATGGCGGGTGCGGCGGCGGCGTCGGTCGCGGCAGTCGGTGCGTCAAGCAGTACCGCCGACGCGGCCGACTACGAGACGATCGAGATCCCCGCGGGCGAGCGGCGAGTGTTCGACGTCGGGTCGGGCGAGACCTTCGAGAACAAGCTGATCGACATCAGCGCCGACGGCGCTCACTTCAAGATCATGACCAACGGCGACGGTTGGACCGTCCGGAACATCGGCGTCCGGGGCCGGAACAACGACCGGTCGGACACGTTCGGCTGTATCTACTGCCGGGCCGACGAGGGCGGCGAGGGTCTCGTCGAGAACGTCTACATGGGCGACGGCGCGGCCGACCGGTGTGGCCACGCCGCCTTTTCGGGCTACGGCAACGCCGGCCACGTCACCATCCGGAACGTCCACGTCCAGGGCTGGTCGGCCGACGGGATGTATCTGAGCCACCCCGGCGTCCCCGGCAACTCCGGCGGGACGTTCACGGTCGAGCGCGCGTTCGCGAAGAACAACAACATCGAGAACATCCGGATCGGCACCACGGGTAGCGAGATCCGCGACTCGGTCGTCCACGTCGAGGGCGAGAGCGCGGTCACGAGCAACGAGTCGGGCCAGAAGAACCCCCGCGGGATCTGGTTCAAAGAGGAGACCGGCCTGCTGGCCGTGAACTGCGACGTGAAGGTCGACGGCGCGACCGCCGTCTACGGCGGCGGGCGCGGCGGCGCGGGCACCCTCCGGAACTGCCGGGTCGACGGCTCGATCCGGGGCGACGTGACCGAGGAGAACGTCTCGGGCGACCCCGACGTCACCCCGCCCGAGACCGTCCCGATGTCCGCCGAGGCCGCGGCCGCGGGCGAGTCCGGCGGCGACGACGGTAGCACCACCCAACCGACCACCGACGCCGACCAGTCCGGCGACGAGGACCGAACGCTGTTCGAACTGATCAGCGCCGACGACGCGTCGAGCGTCACCTACGAGTTCACCGTCGAGGGGAGCGTCTCGAAGAACCTCTCGGGGGACAACTCCGCGGAGGTCGCCGACTCGATCACCGACAACGGCGACGGGACCGTGACGGTCTCGGGCGTCGGGGGCAACGGGTACGGCGACTCCTTCTACGTTCAGGGGTCGATCACGGCGATCGACGTCGACGAGAGCGTCTGGACGCTCCGGTACGGCGGCGAGGAGGTGTCGGTCGAGGAGTTGGTCCTCCCGAACAAACTGATCGTCGACGGCTCGAACCGACCGCGTGCGGTCACCACCTACACCTTCGAGGTCTCGGGGCGGGCCCGCAAGAGCGCCGACCTCGGGTCGGTCAACGCGTACGACGAGGTCTCGGACGGCGAGATCTCCGGTCGCATCGTCGGCGGGAAGGACGGCTACCGGTTCTCGGGCGAGGTCACCGGCTTCAGCATCGACGGCCCCGCCGACGTGCAGGTAGAGAACAACTCCTGATCGACGAATCGCTTCGACGCCGACCCTCGCGGCTAATCGGTCCCAAGCCCGGGAGAAACCGCTCGTTACTCCACGCTCGCCGTGAGACGGCTCGCGCGAGCGCTGTCCGTTGCAGACTGTTTCGGCCCTTCCGGATGACTGTTCCACCGACGGCCAGTACTTTTAAATTAGTAACTTCACATTGAGCGAAAGTCGGAAGCTTTTTGAAGTGGTAAGCAACCATTGAGAACTGCATGGCACGCGACGATACGGCACGCGACCCCGGCACCGAACGCACTCGCCCCGACGAACGGTCACACCCCCGGCTGGCAGGTGTGGCCGCCACCCGTTCGGGCCGCACCGAGTCTCCCGTCCCCGCTGACACGACCCGGACGCTCGCGCCCGGCGACGCTCGGTCCGTCTGCTCCCCGGAGGGTCGAGATGGCGAGTAACGTTCAGGCCGGCCGCGAACGCTGGGAAGACGTGGCCCGCGATCCGGACCCCGAGGATCTGGGGTACGAACTCGACGACTGGGAGGTCATCCAGGCCCAGAAGGGCGATCGGGGCCACCTAATGTTCCTCCCCGACGACGAGGATCAGCTCCGCGAGGAGGCGTTCGTGGTGGCCGACGCCTGCTCGGTCTGCGACGTCGTCGACCGGATCTAGCTCGACTCGACGATCCGTCGGGCCGCCGCGAACAGCTCCTCGGCCCGCTCGGCCCGCCTCGCCTCCGCGGTCACGCGAACGAGGGGCTCGGTCCCGCTGGCGCGCACCAGAAACCACCCGCCCTCCGCGCTCGCGCGCACGCCGTCTCTGGTGTCGACTTCCGCGTACCGGGCGCAGACTCGCTCCCGGACGCCCTCCATCACCGCCTCCTTGCGATCGGTTTCGACGCTCCCGCGAGAGAGCGGGTACGTCTCGATCTCCCCGACCAGCGACGCGAGCGATCCGCGGCGTGCAACCAGACCCGCGAGCCGACACGCCGCCAGCGGGCCGTCGGGACACAGCGTCTCGTCGGGCCAGATCCACGCGCCGCTTGGCTCGCCGCCGAACGCGACGTCGGGCTCGCTCGCCCGCTCGGCGACGTACACGTCTCCGACGCGCGTACGCGAGACCGAGACCCCGAGCGGGTCGAGCGAGTCGGCGACCGCGAGGCTCGTATCGACCGGGACGGCCACCCGGTCGGCCGCCGACCGATCGCCGGTCGCCTCGCGGGCGAACAGCGCGAGCAGGACGTCGCCCCCGACGAACTCCCCGTCGGCGGCGACCGCGCGCATCCGGTCGGCGTCGCCGTCGTGAGCGATCCCGAGGTCGGCGCCGGTCGCGGCGACGGTGTCCGCGAGCGTCCGGCAGTTCTCGGCGGTCGGCTCGCTCGGGCGCGCCGGGAACGATCCGTCGGGGTCGGCGTCGAGCGTCTGGACGTCGTGTCCAAGCGCCCGGAGCGCCTCGGCGGTCACCCCGCCGACCCCGTTGCCGACGTCGAGAACCACCGAGAGGTCGCCCGGCTCGGCGGCGTCGGCAAGCGCCGCGGCGTGGCGGTCGGTCGCGCCGTCCCACCGCGTGACCTCGCCGAGCCCGTCCCACGGCGCGAGGTCGACGTCGCCCTCCCGGACCCGGCGGGCGACGGCCTCGCGCTGGGCCTCGTCGAACGCCTGCCCGGAGGGATTCCACAGCTTCAGTCCGTTGTCGGGCGCGGGGTTGTGACTCGCGGTGACCACGAGCCCGGCGTCGGCGTCGCGCCACCCGACGCTCCGGGCGACGGTGGGCGTGGCCGCCCGTCCGACCCGGACGACATCGGCGCCACACTCCCGGAGTCCGGCGGCCGCCGCGTCCGCGAGCATCCGGCCGCTCTCGCGGGCGTCGCGCCCGACCACGACCGTCTCGTACCCCTCGCTGGCGACCGCCCGGCCCACGTCGAGCGCGAGCCGGCAGGTCACGGTGTCGCCGACCGTGCCGCGGACGCCGCTTGTCCCGAACATCTCAGTGCTCCTGGCCGTCGGCGCGGCTCAGTTCGGGCGGGGTGCCGACCTCGTCGGTCCGCCGGTAGTTGAGAAAGTGGACGACCGACGAGACGCCGAACGCCACGAGGATCACCGTCGCCACCACGAGCCCCGAGAGCAACTCGAACGGGTAGACGTCGAGCCAGACCGCCGCGACCAGCGCGGAGCTCACCGCGACCAGCCCGAGGTAGTACCGGTCCCACGGGAACTGCTCGCGAGAGACCTCGCCGAGATAGAGGTTGAGATCCGACGCCCGGTCGCCGAGTCGGACCACGCCCGCGTCCCGGTCGTACTCGACGATGTCGGCCTCGTCGAGCTTCGGGAGGTGGGTCTGGTACAGCGAGATGTACACCCGCTTTCGCTGTTCGGTCGTGAGCGCCGCGAGCGTGGTCTCGTTTTCCCACGCCGCGACCTGCTCGGTGAGATCCGACAGCTCGGTTTCGCCGCCCTCCTGACGGAGGTAGTAGAGCGCGTACCGGCGTCTGGGGCTTTTCAGCACTTCGAACACCTCGTCTTGGGAGAGCTGGTCGGTTCTAGACATAGTCCAGTGGCCGCCGGCCGGTCGTCGGGGGCGATACGTCTACTGGGCCACCGGACGGGGGAGATGTGCGCAGGTGAGACCGCCGCATACACCCGATATTGCGGCGTTGGCACTTTGTTACCCGCGTGCTGTTCGGGGGTAATCCGACGGTACGGTCGGTCAGCGCCGGCGATACGGGGTGGATAGTCCGCGTCGATCCGCGCGCTCGACTCGGCGACGACCGGGGGTCGACCGCTGGGTCTCGTTCGGGCCCATTCGCCCGCGAGAGGCCCGATAGGCGTCGCCTTCGGGGGGACCAGCCGGCGTATAACAAAGAGGCGTGCAGGGCATGGGGAGAATAACGCCCGGCCTTCCCCCGCTCGGGACGCACGGGCACACCCACTCGATCCCCTATGATCACGTTACCGACCGAAACGACTCGATTCTCGACGCGCACAGCGCCGGAGGTGACCGTCCGTGGCTAAGTCGGACGCCCCCGCCACCGACGACCGACTGGTCCCGCGGCTCGGAGACGACTGTGAGATCGCTCCCGACGCGATCCTCGGCCACCGCCACGCCGCCGACGCCGATCCCCCGGTCGTCGGCGACCGCGCCACCGTCCGGTCGGGGAGCATCGTCTACGCGGACGTGGAGATCGGCGACGACTTCACCACCGGCCACAACGCCGTGATCCGGGAGGACACCCGGATCGGCGACGACGTGGTCGTCGGCACCGACACGGTGATCGACGGGACGACGGCGATCGGCTCGCACGTCAGCCTCCAGACCGGAGTCTACGTCCCGACCGACACCGTCCTCGGCGACGAGGTGTTCGTCGGTCCGCGCGCGGTGCTCACAAACGACCCCTACCCGATCCGCCGGGACGTCGACCTCGACGGACCGACCCTCGAAGACCACGTCTCGATCGGCGCGAACGCCACCCTCCTGCCCGGCGTAACCGTCGGCGAGGGCGCGTTCGTGGCCGCGGGCGCGGTCGTGACCGAAGACGTCCCGCCCGGGACGCTCGCGGTGGGCGCACCCGCCGACCACCGACCGCTCCCGGCGGAACTGACCGGGGGGAACCGGATCGCATGAGCGAGATTCCGATCGCCGACCCCGCGCTCGGCGACCGCGAGATCGCAGAGGTGGTCGACGTGCTCGAATCCGGTCAGCTCGCCGACGGCCCGCAGGTCCGGAAGTTCGAGGCCGAGTTCGCAGAGTTCAGCGGAGCCGACCGGGGCGTCGCGACCGCCAACGGCACGACCGCGCTCCACGCCGCCCTCGAAGCGCTCGGCGTCGGCGACGGCGACGTGGTCGTCACCTCGCCGTTCTCGTTCGTCGCGAGCGCGAACGCGATCCGGCTCGCGGGCGCCGAACCCCGGTTCGCCGACGTCGACCCCGAGACCTTCACCCTCGATCCGACCGCGGTCGAGGAGACGCTCCGGCGCGAGGACGACGTGGCCGCGATCCTGGCGGTCCACCTCTACGGGCTGGCGGCCGAGATGGACCGACTCGGCGAGCTCGCCGACCGTCACGACGTGGCGCTGGTCGAGGACGCCGCACAGGCCCACGGCGCGCAGTTCCGAGGCCGGAAGGTGGGATCGTTCGGCGACGCCGCCTGCTTCTCGTTTTACCCGACCAAGAACATGACCACCGGGGAGGGCGGGATGATCACGACCGACCGCGACGACGTCGCCGACCGCGCCGAGAGCTACGTCAACCACGGCCGACCCCCCGAGGGCGGCTACGACCACGTCCGGGTCGGCCACAACTTCCGGCTGACCTCGATGGCGGCCGCGATCGGCCGGGTCCAACTGGAGCGGCTCCCCGAGTACAACGACGCCCGGCGGGCGAACGCCGCCGCCCTGAACGAGGCGCTGGCCGACGCCGACGTGATCACGCCGACCGAGCCCGACGATCGCCGCCACGTCTATCACCAGTACACGATCCGGGCGAACGATCGGGACGCGCTGGCCGCACACCTCGACGACGCCGGGATCGCCACCGGGGTCTACTACCCGACGCCGATCCACGAACAGCCGGCGTACGACGACGTCGACGACGCCGCCCCCGTCGCCGAGCGCACCGCCGAACAGGCCCTCTCGCTCCCGGTTCATCCGAACGTCTCCGAGCGAGACGTCAGAACGATCGCCAAAGCGGTCCGCGAGTACGACTCCGATTCATGAACGACAACGCATCTCCGATCGACACAGCGGTACTGGGCGTCGGCAGCATGGGTCGCCACCACGCCCGCGTCTACAGCGAACTCCCCGACGTGAACCTCGTCGGCGTCTACGACGTCGACCGGGACGCCGCCCGCGAGGTGGCCGCCGACAACGGCACGCGTGCCCTGCCGCTCGACGAACTGCTAGACGCCACCGACGCCGCCTCGATCGCCGTCCCGACGCCGTACCACGCCGAACTCGCCGAGGCGTGTATCGACAACGGCGTCGACGTGCTGGTCGAAAAGCCGTTCGTCGACGACCTCGACGCCGGCCGAGCGCTCCTCGACCGGGCCGAGGCGGCGGGCGTGACCGTGCAGGTCGGCCACGTCGAGCGGTTCAACCCGGCGGTCCGGGCGCTGGCCGACATCGTCGCCGACCTCGACGTGATCGCGGTCGACGCCCACCGGCTCGGGCCGCCCCCGGAGGGTCGAGCCGTCGACGAGAGCGCGGTGCTCGATCTGATGATCCACGACATCGACGTGGTGCTGGCGATGCTCGACGCCGAGGTCGCGGACGTGAGCGCCAACGGCGCGAAGTCCAACCAGTACGCCAGCGCGAACGTCCGGTTCGACGACGGCACCCTCGCGTCGTTCACCGCGAGCCGGGTGACCCAACAGCGGGTCCGGACGCTCGCGATCACGGCCGAGGACTGCCGGGTCAACGTCGACTACATCGACCGATCGGTCGAGATCCACCGCCACTCGCTTCCCGAGTACATCGAGGACAACGGCGACGTGCGCTACCGCCACGAGAGCATCGTCGAGCGCCCGACCGTCGAGACCGGCGAGCCGCTCAAAAACGAACTGGAGTCGTTCGTCGCGGCGGCCCGCGGCGAGCGCGAACCGGTGGTCTCCGGCGAGGACGGCCTCCGGGTCCTCGAAGTCGCCCGCCGGATCGACCGGGTCGCCGGTCGCGAGGCCCCCGAAGCCGAGGTGAGCGCGCGGTGAGCCTACAGGTCCACGGCCTCTACGGGAGCGAGGCGCCCGAGAGCGTCCAGCGGGCGGCGTTCCGGACCGGGCAAGTCCCGGTCGCGGTGTACGGCCTCGGGAAGATGGGGCTCCCGCTGGCGGCGGTGTACGCCGAGACGACCGGCAACGTCGTCGGCGCGGACGTCGATCCCGAGGTAGTCGAGGCGATCGACGCCGGGGAGTGTCACGTCGACCGCGAGCCCGGCCTGCCCGAGTTGGTCCGCGAGACCGTCGCGGCGGGGGCGCTCGAAGCGACCGACGATCCCCGAGAGGCGGCGGCTCGCGCCGCCGTCCACGTCGTCATCGTCCCGACCCCGATCACCGACGAGAAGGAGGCCGACCTCTCGATCCTGCGGTCGGTCGCCGGCGACATCGGCGCGAACCTCGACCCCGGCGACCTCGTGGTCGTCGAGTGCACGGTGCCGCCTCGGACCTGCGAGGACCTCCTCCGGCCGCTGCTCGCCGACGCGGCGGGCCACGAGGCGTTCGGGCTCGCGTTCTGTCCCGAGCGCACCGCGAGCGGGCGCGCGCTCAGGGACATCCGGGACGCCTACCCCAAGGTGGTCGGCGGGATCGACGACGAGAGCACCCGAGTCGCCGAACTCGTCTACGACCACATCACGGACAACGAGGTGCTCGCGGTCTCGGACGCCACCACCGCGGAGGCGGTGAAGGTGTTCGAGGGCCTCTACCGCGACGTGAACATCGCACTGGCGAACGAGTTGGCGACGCTCACCGACGAGTTCGGGATCGACGTCAACGAGGCGATCGCGACCGCCAACACCCAGCCGTTCTGCGACATCCACGACCCCGGACCGGGCGTCGGGGGCCACTGCATCCCCTACTACCCGTACTTCGTGATCAACGAGGTCGACGCCGACGCCCGACTGCTGTCGACCGCCCGCGAGGTCAACGACGCGATGCCGGCGTTCACCGTCGAGACGCTGGCTCGCGAACTCGACGCCGAGGGGACGAGTCCCGACGACGCGACCGTCGCGGTGCTGGGCCTGACCTACCGACCCGGCGTCGAGGAGATCCGGGCGACCCCGGCCGGCCCCATCGCCGAGCGGCTCTCGGCGCTCGGCGCCGAAGTCCTCGCGGTCGATCCGATGCTCGACGACGCCGAACCCTTCGAGGCCGAGATGGTATCGCGCGCGGAGCTTTACGGCGCCGATCTCGACGCCGCCGTGATGGTGACTCCCCACGAGGAGTTCGACGCCATCGAGTGGGAGCGGTTCGATCCGCTGGTCGTCGTCGACGGTCGCGGGAGTCTCGACCTCGCGGCCACCGACCACCGCGTCTACACCATCGGGAGCGGCCCGACGGGCGGACGCGACGCGGCGCTCTCCGAGGAGGTGGCCGAATGAAGGTCCTGACCGTGATCGGGGCCCGACCGCAGTTCATCAAGGCCGCCGCGGTCTCGCGCGAACTTCGCGAGCGCCACGAGGAGGTGCTGGTCCATACCGGCCAGCACTACGACGAGGAGATGTCGGACGTGTTCTTCGAGGAACTGGGGATCCCGGAGCCCGACGCCAACCTCGGGGTCGGGTCCGACGACCACGGCGCCCAGACCGCCGAGATGCTGGTCGGGCTCGAAGACCTGATCGCCAGCGAGCGACCGGACGCGGTGCTCGTCTACGGCGACACCAACTCCACGCTCGCGGCGGCGATCGCCGCCGCGAAGATGGACCCCGCGCTGGCGCACGTCGAGGCCGGGCTCCGGAGCTACAACCGCGAGATGCCCGAGGAGATAAACCGGGTCCTGACCGACCACGCCGCAGACCGGCTGTTCGCGCCCTCCGCGCGTGCGGTCGAGAACCTCGCCGCCGAGGGCGTGACCGACGGGGTCCGGGACACCGGCGACGTGATGTACGACGCGGTGCTGTGGGCGCGCGACCGGGCGACCGACCGCTCTACGGTCCTCGACGATCTCGGAGTCGACCCCGGCGAGTACGTGCTTGCGACGGTCCACCGCGCGGCCAACACCGACGACCCCGACCGGCTCGCGGCCGTGCTCGACGCGCTGGCCGCCGACCCTCGCGAGGTGGTGTTCCCGGCCCACCCCCGGACGGTAAACCGTATGCGCGAACACGGACTCTACGACGAGGCGCGCGACCGACTCACGCTCACCGATCCGGTGGGGTACCTCGACTTCGTGCGCCTGCAGGACGCGGCGGCCGTCGTCGCGACCGACTCCGGGGGCGTCCAGAAGGAGGCGTTCTTCCTCGATACGCCCTGCGTGACGATGCGCGAGGAGACCGAGTGGCGCGAGACCGTCGCCGCGGGCTGGAACACCCTCGTGGGCGCCGACGGCGAGGCCATCAGCCGGGCGCTCGCGAGCGCCGACCCGCCGGCGGACAAGCCCCAGCCGTACGGCGACGCCACCGCCGCGGCGGCCATCGTCGACGGGTTAGACGATGTCTGAGCCGACGTCGGCGCCGATGCCCAGTGGCGCCGAGTTCGTCCTCCTGCTGACCCACGACGTCGACCGGCCGTACAAGTCGGTGCAGGCGCTCTATCACGCGGTCGAGCGCCGAGATCCGGGCCAGCTCCGGTCGCTTGTCCCCGGAACCAACCCGTGGTGGCAGTTCGAGGAGATCAGGGAGTTAGAGACGTCGCTCGGGGTGCGGTCGGCGTTTTACTTCCTCCGGGAGAGACGCCTGCTCGAACGCGAGCCGAGCGACTGGCTCGATCCCTTCTACTGGATCGAGCACGTCGGACGCTACGATTTCACGGTCCCCGAGATGCGAGATCTCCTCGCCGAACTCGACGAGGGCGGCTGGGAGGTCGGCCTCCACGGCTCGTACGACTCCTACGACGACCCCGACCGGCTCCAGCGCGAGAAGGCGCTGCTGGAGGCGGCGCTGGGGGGGTCGGTCGCGGGCGGGCGCCAGCACCACCTGAACCGGGGGCCCGAGACGTGGCGCCACCACCGCGAGATCGGACTGCGATACGACGCCACGCCGGGGTCGAGCACCGAGTACGGGTTCGAGCGGGGCTACGAACCGCTCCGGCCGTTCGACGACGAGTTCGTCGTGTTCCCGCTCACCCTGATGGAGGCCGCGCTCCCGGACCCCGGCGAACAGTTCGACCGGGCGTGGGCGGCGTGTGCGGATCTGCTCGCGGAAGCCGACGACAACGACGCCGTGATGACGGTGCTGTGGCACCCGCGGCTGTTCACCGAGCGGGACTTCCCCGGCTACCGGTCGCTCTATCGGCGCCTCGTCGAGACCGCCCTCGAAATGGGCGCGTGGGTCGGCCCGCCGGGCGAGTACTACGAACTGCTCGACCACCCCGACGGATCGGCGTCCGGCGCCGAGTCCGACCGCCCGAACGGCGCGAACGCCGACGACCGCGCGGGCCGCGGAGAGGGGCAGGGCGGCCCTACCCCGGGACAGGCAGGGGATAACAAAGTGAAAACCGCCGCTAATCGGGAGCCAACAGGATGAGAGTCGAGCAACTCGAACTGTCCGAGTGGGAGTCGGCGCTGCCGAACGACGGCTTCGAGGTCTTCCACCTGCCCGAGGCCCTGACCGTGATCGAGCGCCACACCGACGCGGAGATGAAGCTGTTCGGCGGCTTCAAGGGCCAACAGCCCATCGCGCTGTTGCCCGCGTTCGTCCGCGAGCGGTCGGTCGGGACCGCCGTGACGTCGCCGCCGCCGGGACTCGGCATCCCGCGGCTCGGCCCGATCATGATGCCCACCAGCCCGAAGCGGCGCAAGCAGGAGAAAGTCAACCAGGAGTTCACCGAGAAGGTGCTCGCGCAGGTCGGCACCGACCTCGGGCTCGACGAGCGCCTCGCCGACGCGGGCGTCGAATCGCCGGTGGCCGAGTCGGTGCTCGATCGGCTCGACGTCGACTCGCGGCTGACGCTCTTCCGGATGATCTGTAACGCCGACTACGCGGACCCCCGGCCGTACGCGTGGGGGAGCCTCCGGGTCGAGCCCAACTTCACGTACTTCCTCGATCTGAGCGGTCGAGACGCCGAGGCCGTCCGCAACTCCTTCTCGAAGAGCCTCCGGCGGGAGATCCGCGACGCCGAGGCGCTCGACGTGAGCGTCGACACCGAGGGGCTGGCGGGCGCTCGGGACGTGTTCCGAGCGACCCGGCGGCGGTACGCCGAGCAAGACGAGCCGTTCACCCAGTCGTGGGCGTACGTCCGGAGCCTCTTCGAGGCGCTTGACGACCGCGCGCGGGCGTACGTCGCCCGCGGTCCCGACGGCGAGTACCTCTCGGGGATCACCGCCCTCTACTCGAACGACGCGGCGTACTTCTGGCAGGGCGGCGCGAAGGCGATCTACGAGGGAACCGCGGTCAACAGCCTGATCCACTGGCGGCTCATCGAGGATATCATCGAGGACCCGCCGGTCGAGTCGGTCGACACCTACGACCTGATGGGCGCGAACACCGAGCGGCTCTGTCGGTACAAGGCGAAGTTCGGCGCCGACCTCGTCCCCTACTACGTGGTCGAGTCGTCGGGCGCGGCGATGGACGTCGCCAAACGGGCCTATCAGCTGGTCCAGTAACGAACTCGACAGTCGCTCGCGAGCGTCCGTTTTCTCGCCGGCGCAGTTTCCGGCCGGAAGCGGCCGGCTACGCCATCTCGGCGATCTCGACGCCGGCGTCGGATTCGAGCCACGCGGCGTGGTTCCGGGTGTCGTAGACGACGACCCGGCCCTCGCCGTCGGTGAACGCGGCGTAGCGGTCGGTCTCGGGGCGGTTCTCCCGTCGGTCGTTCTCGCCGTCGTACTTGGTGGTCATTGGATTCGCTCGCTGTGTCCCCGTTAGTGGGTTTCTATGAGTAACTCAGGGTCGAGGACTGATAAGTATTAGCACGGTGTGGAAACTCGCCCCACTGCCGTGTCCGCTTTTCGGAGCCTATCGGTTTACAGGCGCCCCATAACAAAGCCCCGAGACGGGCACGGTTCGACGTACCTACCGCTCTCACCATGGATTCGGACACCCACGCCTCCCGAACGCGGGAGAAAGTGACACTCCTCGTCGGTTTCGCGTCGCTCGCCGCGGCGGTGGCCATCGCCCACCGGTCGCCGCCGTCGGCGTACGAGCTGTCGATCTACGCCGGGACCCCGGCGGCGTTCTGGGTCGGTGCGGGCGCCGGTCTCGTCGCGTCGGTGTTCGTCTCGCTGACCGGACGGGGCCGGCGTCGACGGCTCGGGCTGGTCCTCGGCGGGGTCACCGCGCTCGCGATCGCCTCGCTGCCCGTGATCCGGTCGTACCACTTCTACGGCGCCGGCGACTCGCTCACTCACCTCGGATGGGCGAAAGACATCGCGGCCGGCCGGCTCTCGGTACTGGAGTTTCTCTACCCCGGGGTCCACACGATCGCGGTGATGATCGGCGACGTGACCGGGATGGCGCTGTCGCGCGCGCTGCTCGTGACGGTGGTGGCGTTCACCGCGGTGTTCGTGGTCTTCGTCCCGCTCGCGACGTGGGCGATGACCCGGGACCGCCGCGCCACCGCGGTCGCGGCCCTGTCGTCGTTTCTCTTCTTGCCCGTAAACAACCTCAGCGTCTTCGAGATGGCCCATCCGACCTCTCAGGCCATCATGTTCCTGCCGCTGGTGCTGTATCTGCTTGCCCGGTACGTGACCCGCGCCGACCGCGGGGGCCTGCCGATCGGGACCCCGACGGGCGTGCTCGCGGCGCTCGCGTCGGTCGCGATCCTGCTGGTCCACCCCCAGCAGGCCGCCAACGTGGTGGTCGTGTTCGGTGCGGTGCTCGGAATCCAGTTGCTCTCGCGGTGGCTCGGGACGCCGGCCGCCGACCACAAGCTTCTGGGCTTCCAGACCGCCTTCGTGGCGGCGGCGTTCCTGCTGTGGGCGCCCCGCCACGACCGAGCGTCGGGTGCCACCTCCTCGCTGGTCGAGATGCTACTGAGCGGATCCGAGATAGCCGGCGACGTCGGCGCGCAGGCGCTGTCGGTGTCTGCCATCGGCGGGAGCGTCGCGGTGCTCTTTCTGAAGCTCTTTCTGGTGAGTCTCGTGTTCGCCGCCCTCACCGCACTGCTGGTCTTCGACGGGCTCCGGGGCGGGCTCGAAGACCCCGACGCCAACGCTTTCGTCCGGTACTTCGGGGTCGGACTGATCCCGCTTCTGGGGCTTTTCGCGGCGTTCCTGCTCGTGAGCTACGCCGGGCTCCACTTCCGCCAGCTCGGGTTCGTGATGGTGCTCGGGACGATACTGGGCGCGCTCGCGATCGCCCGGGCCATCGAAACGCTTTCGACCCGGTTTTCGGCGGGAACCGCGAGGGCCGCGGTCGGCGTGGTCTTCGTCGTGATGCTGGCGCTCTCGGTCCCGACGCTCTATCAGTCTCCGTACATGTATCAGGGGTCGGGCCACGTCACGCAGGCCCAGATGACCGGCTACGAACACTCGTTCGAGTACGCCGGCGACCCGTCGTTCTTCGGAATCAGAGGCACCGGCGAGCGGTACGCGGACGGCACGCTCGGCTTCGAGGCGAGCCGAGAGCGTGCGCCCACCGCCGGGAGCCTCTACGCGAACACGAACGCCACCGGCGAGAACTTCACCGGATCGTACATCGCCGCCAACCTCGGGGACCGGTACCTCGCGTTCACCGACGCGACGCGCCAACAGGACGTGGCGGTGTATCGCGAACTCCGGTTCTCGGCGGCGGGCTTCCGGTCGCTCGACGCCACGCCGGGGATCGACCGCGTGCGGGCCAACCCCGACGCACAGACGTACCTGATCAACGGGACGCGATAGGATGGACCTCAAACGCATCTCCCGCGGGCTCAAGGCGACGTTCGGCGCGCGAGTCATCTACATGGCCGCGAGCGGACTGTTGACGCTCGTTCTGACTCGGTTTCTCCTCTCTAACGAGCAGTACGGCCTGCTCGGCTCGGCGGTCGCGGTGCTCGGCGTCGCCCAGCTGTTCGGCGACCTCGGCATCGCCAAATCGGCCGCCAAGTACGTGACCGAGTACCGCGAGAAAGACCCCGGACAAGCGCCCCACGTCCTCCGGGCCGCGGTGGTCTTCCGACTCGCCGCGGCGGGGGTCGTCGCCGGCGCGTTCCTCGCGTTCGGCGGCCCCATCGCGTCGCTGGTCGGCCAGCCCGAGATCGAATCCCTGCTCGCGCTCGGGGCCGGCTACATCGTGGTCCACTCGCTTTTCACCTTCTCGCAGGTCGTCTTCCAGGGATACAACCGGGTGAGCTACAGCGCGCTCGTTCAGGCGACCGGCGCGGCCGCCCGGCTCGTGCTCGCGGTCGCGGGGGTCGTCCTCGTCGGCGGCGCGGTCGGCGCCATGGCCGGCTACGTCGCGGGGTACGGGCTCGCGGCCGCGCTCGGGCTCGGGCTCCTGTACGCCAAGTGTTACCGGGGCGTCGAGGCCACCGCCGACCCCGAGCCCGGACTCGTCGGTCGGATGCTCCGGTACAGCGTGCCCCTGACCGCGACCCGAGGCGCGAACGTCCTCGACAAGCGGGTCGACACCATCCTGGTCGGATACTTCATGACGCCGGTGGCGGTCGGCTACTACTACCTCGCCAAACAGATCGTCGGGTTCGTCCAGACCCCGGCGGCGTCGCTCGGATTTACGCTCTCGCCGACCTACGGCGAGGAGAAGGCCAACGGCGACACCGACCGGGCGGCCCGACTCTACGAGACCGCCCTCGAACACACGCTTTTGTTCTACGTGCCGGCCGCGGCCGGCATCGTGCTGGTCGCCGAGCCCGCGATCAGGCTGGTGTTCGGCGAGAGCTACGTCGGAGCGGCGCCCGTGCTCCAGGTGTTCTCTGGGTACGTCGTCCTCCAGGCGGTCGCGTTCATCACCAGCGACGCGCTCGATTTCCTCGGGCGGGCCCGGTCGCGGGCCTACGCGAAGGGGCTGACCTCGGTCGGGAACTTCCTGCTCAACCTCGTGCTCATCCCGGCGTACGGCGTCGCGGGCGCGGCCGCCGCGACGGTCGTGACGTTCGCGGGCTACACCGCGGTCAACGTCTGGGTCATCCACAGCGAGCTGTCGCTGTCGGTCGGCCGGCTCGTCCGCCACCTCGCGGCGACCGTCGGGGTCGCGGCCGCGATGTCGGTCGCGGTGGCGCTCGTGTTGACCGCCACGACGGGCGCGTTCGCGGTGGTCGCCGCGATCGCCCTCGGAGTCGCGGTCTGGGCGGGGCTGTCGGTCGCCGGCGGGCTGGTCGATCCCGGACGGGTCACCGCCATCCTCTCGTGACTCGACCGAGCGCCACACCGCCCGAGCCGACGGTCGGGTCGGCGGTACGCCCCGCGTAAATCCCCGCAGAACGCGCGTACGGCCCCGAAGACGGGCCATAACAAAGGCCGACCCGCCCCTCGGTTGCGGCGAGCGGCGGGTTCGACGCCCGCAGTACACAACTATGTCCATGGAAACCTCTGATCCGAACCGAGCGTTCGTGCTCGGCCTCGACGGCGTCCCGTGGTCGCTCGTCGAGGGATGGGTCGACGACGGCGAGCTACCGAACTTCGGCCGCCTCCTCGCGGAGGGCGCGGCCGGACCGCTCGAGAGCACGATGCCCCCGACCACGGCGCTCGCGTGGCCCACCATCGCCACCGGGACGTGGGCCGACAAGCACGGCGTCTACTCCTTCCGGGAGGTCCAGTCTGACTACACCAACCGGATGAACACGAGCAACGATGTCTCGCGGCCCGAGCTCTGGGATCTCCTCGCGCCCGCGGTGGTCGCGAACGTCCCGATGACCTACCCCGCCGACGACGTCGACGGGCGAGTCGTCACCGGGATGATGACCCCCGAGATCGGCGAGGGGTTCACACAGCCGCCCGCGCTGGCCGAGGAGATCGCCGACCGGATCCCCGACTACGACGTCGGACTGTCGTGGGAGGAGTACCGCGACGACACCGAGGGGTTTCGGGCCGACCTCGACGAGCTGGTCGAAGCCCGCCGGGCGCTGTTGGACCTGCTGATGGAGACCGACGACTGGCGGCTGTTTTTCTTCGTGTTCACCGCGCCCGACCGGCTCCAGCACCTCGTCTGGGACGAGGAGGTGCTCCTCGATCACTACCGCGACCTCGACGACGCGCTCGGGGACGTCC
The DNA here is from genome assembly GCF_004521895.1 of Halorussus marinus. NCBI lineage: Archaea > Methanobacteriati > Methanobacteriota > Halobacteria > Halobacteriales > Haladaptataceae > Halorussus > Halorussus marinus. The sequence continues at coordinate 8,578 of NZ_SBIR01000013.1, read as the reverse complement.
TCGACTACGTCGCCGACCGCGACGCGAACCTCTACGTGGTCTCGGACCACGGCTTCGGGCCGGTCGACACCTACGTCCACACCAACACGTTCCTCGAACGCGAGGGGTATCTCACCCGGAAGGGCGGGTCTGGCCGGGGCACGCTCGAACGCCTCGGGCTCACCAAAGACCGGATCAGGGGCGCTATCTCCTCGGTCGGCATCGACGAGCGGGCGCTGTACGACCACCTCCCCGACGCGCTGGTCGACTCGCTCGCCTCTCAAGTCCCGGGAACCCACGAGCTCTACGACGTCGAGTTCTCCGAGACGGTCGCGTTCACCCACGGCGCGGGCAACTTATTCGTCAACGACACCGAGCGCTTCGAGGAGGGCGTGGTCGCGCCCGACGATATCCCGGCGGTCAAAGCCGAGATCCGATCCCGGCTCGAAGGCCTCACCGATCCCAAGACCGACGAGCCGGTGTTGAACGTCTACGACGGCGACGACGTGTTCGAGACCGACCCCGAGAGCCCCGACCTCGTGGTTCGGGCCGACGAAGATGCGGGGTATCTGGTCGGCAACTCGCTGACCGACGAGGTGTTCCGCGAGAGTCGGATGGCCGCCAGCCACCGGGCCGAGGGCGTCTTCTTCGCGTGGGGCCCCTCTATCGAGGCCGGCGCGCGCCCCGACGGCGCCACGGTCGCCGACGTTGCCCCGACCGTGCTCCACGGCGTCGGCGAACCGGTGCCGGCGGACGCCGACGGCCGGGTGCTCGCGGAGATCTTCGACGCCGACGCGGCCGCCGGGCGAACTCGCCCGAGCGAGCGCGACTACGCCGACCGAGAGAGCGCCCAAGCGGTCGAGGCCGACTTCGAGGACGTGGAGTCCCGGCTCAAAGGCCTCGGCTATATGGAGTAAGAGCGCGGAGTCAGACCCATGCCCGAGGCCACAGCCCCGGACGTCGACGTGTCGAACCGAACGGTGTTGATAACCGGCGGCGCGGGGTTCGTCGGAAGCCACCTCGCGGAAGCGCTGGTCGCCGACAACGAGGTGCGGGTGCTCGACGACCTCTCGGGGGGCTCGCCCGACAACGTCCCCGCGGGCGCCGAACTGATCGAGGGCGATATCCGGGACCCCGAGACCGTCGCCGACGCGATGGCGGGGGTCGATCTCGTCTTCCATCAGGCCGCGCTGGTCAGCGTCGAGCAGTCGATCGAGCGCCCGCAGGCCAGCCACCGGATCAACGTCGACGCCACGGTCGAACTCCTCGAACGCGCACGCCAGACGGACGCTCGGGTGGTGCTCGCCTCCTCGGCCGCGATCTACGGTCACCCCGAGTCGGTGCCGGTCGCCGAGAGCGATCCGAAAGAGCCGACCTCGCCGTACGGGATCGACAAGCTCTCGATCGACCACTACGCCCGGCGCTACCGGGACCTCTACGGGCTCGAAGCCGTCCCGCTCCGGTACTTTAACGTCTACGGGCCGCGCCAGAACCCCGAGTACAGCGCGGTCGTGAGCGTGTTCTTCCGGCAGGCCCGCGACGGCGGTCCGGTCACGGTCGAAGGCGACGGCGAGCAGACCCGCGACTTCGTCCACGTCTCGGACGTGGTCCGGGCGAACCTGCTGGCGGCGACCACCGACCGCGTCGGCGAGCCGTTCAACGTCGGGACCGGCACCAGCGTCACCGTCAACGAGCTCGCCGAGACGGTGATCGAGGTGACCGGCTCGGACGCCGACATCGAACACGTCGACCCCAGACCCGGCGACATCCGCCACAGCGAGGCCGACGTCTCGGCGGCCCGCGAGGCGCTCGGCTACGAGCCGACCGTCTCGTTAGAGGATGGGCTCCGGGAGTTAGCCGAGGCCCAGGGCCTCAGATAGCCCGGTCGAGAGACCGATCGGACTCGGAGTCCTGAGTCGGCGTTCTCCGAGCCGAAAACCAGACCGCACCGCGAGAGACGCGTTCGCACGTTCCCCGACGTCGGTCACTTCTCGTTGATGGACTCGCTGGCGATGTTGCGCCCGCGAGTCTTCAAACTCACTTCGCGCCGCTTGCGGACCTCCTCCAGCACGTCGACTTCGATGAGTCGCTCGAAGATGCTCTCGACCTCGTCGACGTCCATCCCGAGGAAGTCCGGGATCTCGAACGGCGATACCCCCGAGTACAGCGCCATCAGCACTTCTTTTTCGACTTCGTTCAGCTCGACGCCGCCCTCGTTCTTTCGCTCGCCCTTCCGGAGGAGCGACTCCAGGAGGGTTGCCCGCCGGGTGTCGCCCGAGATGTACGTCTGGACGCTGGTGTCGCCCTGCGTGTGTTCGACTTCGAGGACGGTCCGCTGTTGGCCCTTGACCGTTCGGGCCGCCCGGTCGACGCCGCCGATGTCGTCGAGTTCGATGCCGACGAACGTCCCGCTCGCGATGGCGACGTTGACCATCTCTTCGGTGATCTTGATGCGGGCTTTCTCCCACTCGGTGTCCTGGACGACGCCCCCTTCGACCGCGGGGTGTTTCGTCAGGATCATCTCCTGGTTGAGGAGCGCGCCGTAGAAGTCGGTCTCGAACTCGTCGATGTCGGTGTTGGGCCCGAGCAACACGACGTTATCGCCGAACTCCACGCTCAGGTAGTCCGAGACGCTCGCGACCGCCTGATTCACGTCGTAGCGCCCCTTCAGGCCGTCGACCTCCGAGAGGGGAATCGTTCGCTTGCCACCGTTGCCGGCCAGCACCAGTCGCTTGTTCGACAGCAGGATGCGGCCGCTGGTCCAGTCGGGGTCGTTCAGCTTGCGGCCCTTCTTGACCACTTGCAGGAACTTCCCCTGCGTGTCGGATATCTTGTACTCGCCTTCGCTCATGCGTTATCTCCGGGCTCGCGGCGTCTCGCCTGCCGGCGGGGCGCCGCGATTCGTCGCGGATCGTCGGTTCCGGTGGCGCGATTCGATCATGCGGGTGGCCGAACGGGCTCAGTCGCCATCGCGCATCGCGTCCACGCGGGTCGAGAGCTCCTCGATGGCGTCTGTCTGTGCCTCGGTCGCCGCGACGATGTCGTCGGTCGCCGACTCGACGTCGTTGGTCTGATCGCGCACCGAATCGACCGTCGCCATCACCTGCTCGACGTTGGCCGCCTGCTCGTCGTTGGCCTCCGCGACCTCGGTCACGCCGGAGGCGGCCTCCTCGACCGCGTCGGCGATCTCTTCGAGCGCGACCAGCGCGTCTTCGATCTCGTTGCCGGCGTGCTTGACCTGCTCGTTCGACTCCTCGACGGCGACCACAGTCTCGTTGGCCTGCGACTGGATCTCCTCGATCCGGCCGGCGATCTCCTCGGTGTGCTCGCGGGTCTCGTTGGCCAACTGCTTGACCTCGTCGGCGACGACTTCGAATCCCGAACCGGCCTCGCCCGCGCGGGCGGCCTCGATGTTGGCGTTGAGCGCGAGGAGGTTGGTCTGGTCGGCGACCTCCGCGATCACCTCGACGACGTCCTCGATCTCGTTCATCTGGGATTCGAGTTCGGTCACCGTCTCGACGAGGCTCTCGCTCATCTCGATGACCTCGTCGGTCGCCTCCCGGGCACCCTGACTCGATTCGAGCCCGCTGTCCGCCGAGGCCTTCGCCTGCTCGGCCGCCGACGCCACCTGATCGGAGCTCGCGGCGACCTCCTGCATGCTCGCCGAGAAGTTCTCCATCTCGGTCGCGACCTCCGACAGCTGGTCGGTCTGCTCGTCGACCCGATCGTCGATGACCCGGGCGGCCTCGGCCGCGTTCTCGACCTCGGTCGCGAGGTCGTCGGCTTTCTGCCCGACGTGCTCGGCCGACGTCTCGAACCGCTCGGCCATCGCGTTGACCTGATCGACGACTTCGATCAGCGAGTCGTCGACCACGCCGTACTCGTCCTCGAACGAGGCTCTCGCCGAGAGCTCCCCGGCCTCCATCGCCGAGAGAGTCCCGCCGAGCTCCTCGACCAGCGAGGCGATCCCTCGCTGGCGGCGTGCGTCCTCGGTGCGGTCGCGCACGGTTTCGACCACCGCGACGAGTTCGTCGCCCTCGTACAGCGGCATCGCGGAGAACTCGATCTCGCGGTGCTCGCCGTCACGGTCGGTCATCGTCCCCTCGTCGCGATAGAGCGTCCGCTCGCCGCCGGCCCGTTCGACGTCGAACTCCGTGTGGGCCGACTCCGGCGCCGCCGCGACCTTGTCGGCCAGCGTCTTGACCCGACGGCCGTCGGGGTAGAACGCCTCGCTGACCTGCTCCATCCCGAGCGCCTCCTCGGCGGAACGGCCGGTCAGCTCCTCGAGCGCCGTGTTCCACGCCGCGACCTCGTCGCGTTCGACGTCGAGCATGAACACCGGAACGCCGATCCCGTCGAGGAGTTCGTCGTCGTCGACGTTGAGTTCGTCGGCTGGCTCGGCCCCACCAGTCGCCGCCCCCGCGTCGCTCGCCGTCCTCGCGCCGTACGCCTCGAGCCCGCGCTCCATATCCTCGAACGTCGCCGACAGCGCCGACCGGAGCTCCGATTCGGCGTGCTGGAGCTCGGCGGCGACCGCTTCGTTGTCGGCCCCGAGTCGGTGTTCGAGCCGCTCGAACGCCTCCTCGACGAGCGTCTCGACGCTCGCCTCGTACGTGGCCGCGAACGCGGCCGCCGGAGCCCCCGCCTCGACGTGGCGCCGCCCCAGTTCGGTCGCGTCTTCGATTACGCCGCCGGGGTCCTCGACCGTTCGGCCGAGGTGAGTCGCTTGGGACCGCTGGAGGGCCTCGTCGGTTTCCGTTCCACGATAGGCGTCCGCGAGATCGGCCGGGGCGATACGCTCGGTGTCGGAGACCGACACCGCGGACGTCTGCGTTCCCCCGTCGAAGGTGACGTCGTGCTGTCGCTCGGCGGGATTGCTATCCCGACTGAATCTTGTTAAAATTTTTACGAGCCTGTCCCTGACCATCTTTGGCGGAAAGAGACACCAAATGGATATAAAGCTTTACGCAAATTTCACACGCGATAACCCCGTTCGGCCGCGCGACTCGACGGAGTATCACGTCCCTGTCAAGCCGTTCGATGTCGGTCGATCGATCCCGGGCTGACTCGTCCGGCGACGGCGAGCGAATCAGGCCCTCCCGCCGAGTTTCGAGAGCGCCGAGAACGCCCGCTTTCGGACCTGCTCGTCGTCGGTGTCGTCGATCAAACTGTCGAGTCTGTCGCGCGAGCGCTCGCCGCCCACCTTCCCGAGCGTGAACGCCGCCTTCGCCCGGGCGTCCGCGCCGGCCTCGGGGTCGTCGAGCAGGTCGAGCAGGGCGTCTTCGGCGGCTTCGCCGCCGACGTTCGCGATGCTCGTGGCCGCGAACTGGGCGGTCATGCCGTCGTCGTCACCCAGAACCGACACCAGCGCCTCGACCGCGGCCTCCCTGTTCGCCTCGCCCGTGACGCGCCCGAGGAGCCACGCCGCGTTCCGGCGCTGGTGGGCCTGGGTCCCCTGTTCGAGGATGTCGATCAGCGACTCGACGACGCTCCGGTGGTCGTTGGCGCTCAGCTTCTCGACCATTCGCTGGCGGAGCTGGTGGCTCTGCTGGCCGGGGGCGTTCGAGAGGAGTTCGATGAGCGAGAACACCGCCGCCCGGCGGACCGCCTCGACGTCGTCGGACAGCAGCGAGACGAGCGCGTCGAGCGGTTTGGCGCTCCCGAAGTTCCCCAGCGAGTTGGCGGCGATCCGCCGGACGGTCTCGCTGTCGTCGTCGAGCAGGTCGAGCAGCGCGTCGAGGGCCTCCTCGGTCCCGATGCGCCCGAGCGAGTCGGCCGCCTCCCGTCGAACGTCGACGGTCTCGTCGCCGAGGGCCTTCCGAAGCGCCGAAACCGCCCGTGGGTCTCCGATCCGTCCGATCGCCCGTGCCGCCCGGGCTCGGACCCGCGTGTCGGGGTCGCCGAGTCGCCCGATGAGCGCTTTCGTCCCCGCGCGGTTACCCAGCCGCCCCAACGCGTTTGCGGCCGCCATCCGGAGTTCGGGCTGGTCGGCCGACAGTAGATCCACGAGCGCTTCGGCCCGCGCCCACTCGGCGCCCTCGGTGGGCACCTCCTCGTCGGAGAGTGCGCCGATGAGCCGCTCGACCGCGTGGCGCTGGTCGAGCGCGTCGATCGCCGCCGCTCGGACCCCATCGCTGTCGTCCCCTTCGACGGCCTTCACGAGCGCGTCCTCGACGACCTGCTCGTTGCCGTCCATGTCGCCGAGGATCTCGGCCGCGCGCCGACGGACCGCCTCGTTGTTGCTGTTTTTCAGCAGCGAGACGATCTCGTCGGTCTCCCCCGTTTTCTCCAGTTCGAACAGCGAAGTCACGACTAATCACTCCGAGCGGGGCGAGAAAAAACGTGGTGGTAATCGGTCGGAAACGGGAAGATCCCGAATCAGACGCTCACAGCGCTCTCCTGAGAGAGCGACTGCGGGACGGTTGCGCGGTAGACGGTGACTGCACCGTACTGCGTCGTGAGCTTCAGTTCGACGTTCTGGCCTTCGCCGAGACGACTAGCACTAATTGCGGTCGTGTTCATGATGATCTTGAACCGGTCGTCCTGACTGTTGAGGACGGGTTCAGAACTGTCAGAATCTTTGATTGAATCGACAGTGAAGTTAGCGGCTCCCGGCGTACCAGGGCTATGACTTTCAGCAGTCGTATCACCGGGTTTCACAATCGCGTTCTTCTTTTCAGCCGAAGTCAGGGTTTTGGCGTCGTTCGGGCCGATCCACTCGATTGTAGCGGTCGAGAGATTGATGTCGTCGGACCCAGAGCCGCGCATCACGGTGAGGTTGACGTAGTCGACGCGCTCGTTGTTACCCACGGTCGTCACGTTACCGAAACCGCTCACGACCTGCACGCGGTTCGAGACCTGCGCACTGGACTCCTGACCCGTCTGTTCGGACTTCGTCTGGAGGAAGCCGGCGGTGTTGATCAGGACGCCCGCCGCGATGGCGGCGACCAGCACCATCGCGATGAACACGATGAGCGTACCGATACCGACCTGACCTCTGTCGTTCAGCCGTTCTTTGAGTTTCTCTTTCATTGTGTCACGTCCTGTCCGAAGGCCAATGTGCATTGACTCGGACTCTACTCGCAACGAAAGGAAGCGGACTAATAAATGTAAGGTCTCGATTATCACCGCTGATACTGCGGGAAGCGACACGTTAGAACATGCATACCACAGTCGGTTCGTGGTCGAATAGTCTGCTCGAAACGATACTAGGGTTCGCTACCTATCGATCGCCGGTGATGCTGTAGATGACGAACAGGTAGCCGACGGTCGTGGTGAGATAGTTGACCGACAGGAGCGTCCGAGTGTTCTGGAAGTCGGTGAGGAAGGCGCTCACCGTGGTTCCGATCGCGGCCGCGACGATCAGGCTGAACCCGACCGAGAGGTGAAACATCGCCTGCCGGGAGGTCCGGTTGTACGCCCGGACCGAGAGCCCGACCATCGAGAGCCCGGCGAGCGTGAGGGTGACACTGAACGCGACGTACAGCAGTTCTATCGTTTCCATGGGTGATCGTGCTGAGAGGCCGGAGTCGGAGCCGATGCAGTCAGTTGGGCGGTCATTCCGCTTTGAGGTCCCGCCAGACGTCGGCGAGCGAGTTCTCCTCGTCGGGTCGATCCTCGGCCTCGACGTCGATCTGTCGCTCCTCGAACGAGACCTTGAGCGTGTCGATATTCCGGCGGTACACCTTCGTTCGGCGGCCCTCCTCCGAGAACTCCCGGCCGGACAGTTCGAGCAGTTCGGCCTCGGTGAGCTCCTCGATGCGACGGTAACTGGTCGCGATCGGGATCTCGAGCTCGTCGCTCAGCTCCTGGGCCGACTTGGGCTCGTTAGTGGCTCTGAGTATCTCGGCGTTGTACTTGTTGCCGAGCACCCGAAGGAGTTCCACGGCCTCCATCAGTTCCGGTTTCCTAAGCGGGGGTTAAAAAGATACCGTAGCAGACCAGTCAGCGGGGGCGCAGTGTCGGCGTCGGAACTGATAAGTTACCCCCGCGGATGACACCAACTATGTCCCAAACAGTGGGCGACGTGCAAGTCCTCGAATTCCGGCTCGAGGACCGAAAATACTGCATCGACATCGCGCACGTCGACGAGATCGTGGACAAAGACGAACTGACACCGCTTCCGAACTCCGATCCTCGTGTCGAAGGCGTGATGGATCTCCGCGGGACGACGACGACCATCATCAACCCGAAGAAGGTGCTCGACTTAGAGGAGTCCGAGACCGGCAATCGCATCATCGTCCTCGAAACCGACGACGAGGACTCGGAGGTCGGGTGGCTCATCGACGCCGTGAATCAGGTCGTCAGCCTCGACGACGAGACGGTCGACGAGAGCGTCGACAGCGACTCGGTCAAGGGGATCGTCCGCCAAGACGACGGGTTCGTCGTCTGGGTCAAACCCGAAGAAATCAACGGGTAGGGTCACCGACCGAAACCGTCGGTCACCGATCGCGAGTGAGGGTCTCGCCGGGCGCGGTGGTGGCGCCGGCCGACAGCTTCACCCCGGCGTTCAGGCTGGTGTTGATCGCGGTCTTGGCCCCGTCGCCAGCCACCACCCCGAACTTCCGGCGCCCCGTCGACACCCGCTCGCCTTTCACCG
>NZ_SBIR01000012.1:0-140704 GCF_004521895.1 Halorussus marinus | reverse complement strand
AGCAGGGCTTGGAACAGGCCGCTCACACCTTCGGCATTGTTCGATCACTCAACTTGGCTGGTGAATCCGTCGACTCAACCATTGATTGCCTCGTTATCGGGGCTTTCCGCAGCTCTACATAAGAGCGAAACTCTGAGAGCACAGGCTCGCCACGGAGTCCTTCTAAGACGCTCTACTTGCTAATTTCGTAGATTACTAATCTTCTACTGCTTGCATATCGGGAGTAGCGGGTGTGTGCGTGTGTCCGTAGCCGACCTGTGCTCTCTAACAGTTGGTTTCATACTCTAAACGGCAGTAATTATTTAGGGACTGATATGTATATTTCTATATACTTATGAAAGGATTCTTGAAATTCACAGGTAAGGTATTGCTCGCACTCATAGTGATTCAAATCGTCATCACAATCCTGTTCGTCTTCTTGGTATTCTTCCTCGGCGCACTCTAATCAACGAAAATACCTTCTCGGGAAAATCAAACTCGTGAGGCGTGCCTGTACTCGCTGGTTAGTTCTTCTCACCGACTACATCCCACGACTCGCCTTCCGAAAACGGTAGCCGAATCGCATAGCGACCGTCGTTCAGTTTGACCAGCGTACACTCATCGCACTCGTGCTGAATCTCTCCAGCATCGAACGGCCATCCTGACGGACGCTCAACCATCATCACGACCTCTTCCTCAATCTCTTCAGCAAGCGACGGGCGGCTCCGAACGATGATGGACTGCATCATACCGATTCCTCCGCATCCTCGCCCGCACCCGTTCGTGCGAGTGTTACTGCTGGTGTGAGTGCGAGTCCGCCGACCGTGGTGAGGTAGTTGTGTCGTCTCATCGGGACGGCCTGCGACGGATGAGCGGGATGTGTTCTTTCTCACCGTTCTCGTCAACGCCGAACAGTTTGAGCCGTCCCTGAGAACGGAGTACTGTCGGCATCGGACGGTCACACCCGCACATATTCACCCATCGAGCCTCGTCAAATTTCTCGAAGTATTTCTGTTCCCATCGATGTTCGACCCACTCTTCTGCCTCGTCATCGTAGGTTTCGAAGGAGAGCCAGTCGTAGTCGCTGTCGAGGTCGAATTTCGTTTGGACAGCGGAGTCTTCTAACAGTTTGATTGTGGCGTAGTTGATTTCGCCGACCTTGCGGGTCTTGTCGTGGACGAAATCTATCGACGGGTTGCCGAGGATGTGTTGCTCTGTTTGCTCGACCTCGATTGATTCTCGTTCTTGCCCGCTAAAGTTGAGGAGAACCGTTTCGTCGGCATCTCGGAATTGGTGGAAGAAGTGCCAGATGTTCTTCCCATCCAGTTCTTCTATCGGGTGTTTTGCTGAGTCGATATAGCGGTGGTCGAGCTGGTCGTCGTCGGTCTCGATTTGGACTGAGATGCTCAGAGCGTCTACATCCTCAGGAATAACGACCGAGACTATCGTCCCAACATCGTATCGTTTGACATAGGCAGTTGATGCTTCTTTTATCTCGTTCGAGGTAGGGTTCTCTTCAGTATCATCCGATGCACGGACTTCTGTAGTGGTCGCTATCGGTGTGAGTGCGATACTGCCGACCGTTCCGATATATTGTCTCCGTTTCATGGGAAGAGTCTCTCTGTGACTTCGTTGGTGATGTGCTGTCGCTTCGTCTCTCGGTCAGGGAACGAAGTGCCGTCGTAGTCGATAATAGCGAAAGAGTGTTCCTCAGTAGGGCCGAGTTCGTCTCTAACCGTAGCTCTCCACCCGTCTATCGTGTAAGTGTGATAGTGGAACCTCTCCGTCTTCGAGGACTTGTAATCGACTCGCTTGTCGAACAAGTTGAGGAACTCTGCAGCGTGATTGAGGTAGTCGGGTCGAAAGAAGAGACCGCCTGCTTTGGCTCGAACTTGGTTGTCTGCCTTTTCAGTATAAGTGACTCTCAGAGTTGGGTCGTGCGAGTAGTAAGAGCGGATGAGTTTCCCGACCCCAAGCTCAAACTCGTTGTGGGATACTTCGAGGAGTCCGTTCTCTCCCCCGATTCGAGATGGAAGCCATCGTTTGTATTCGTCGGGGGTAAGACGAATATCTTCGAGAGGTTCGAGGGAGAGATGCTCAGGCTCGTCTCCTGTCTCACCAGTCAGAGATAGTGCTGGCAAGAGAGCAATCCCACCGAGCGATTGGAGATAGTTGCGTCGTTTCATAGGATTCGATTGATGACTTTTTCAGAAACCGCTCGTTGTCTCTCCTGCTTGTCTTGGAAGTCGATTAGTTCGCCATCGATGACAGCGAGTGTAGAAGACTCGTGTCCGCCGCCATACCCCTGTAGAGTAACCGTCCAGTCTCCGATGGTGTAGACTCTGTATGAGTATTTGTTACCCGTCTTCCCTCGACTCCAGTACGATACTTGCTCTTTGAACGCTCTTAGGAATCTGTACCCTTCGTATACCGTGTTTGGCTTGAAACAGATATCCGTGCCAGCAGTAGCTCGGATTTGAGAGTCAGATTTCTCAGTATACGATATTTTGAGGAACGGGTGTCGATTAGTGTAGTACGAGTAGATGTATGTCCCGTCTATCTCGTGTTCGTATTGCCCGTGAGACACCTCATATTCTCCGAGGCGGGTAGGTACTCTCTGCTTGTATTCTTCGCCTGTGATGTGTCCGCTCGTGCGTGTGTCCGTGACCGAGAGCGTGGGTGTGAGTGCGATTCCTCCGACTGAGTGGATGTATTGCCTCCTATTCATATTCGAGATTGCACCTCTTCGTTCACGAACTCGTTCCGCTCGATTTGGTCAGAGAATTCGTAGAGTTCTCCGTTGACCCACGCCCGATTCTCTTTACCGTTCTCCCGCAAGTCGTACTCAGTACGGACTCGATACCCATCGCTAAACTCGTATGTGATGTATTCGAGGTAGCCGTCCCTCAGCTGTTCATACTGCACATCCACTTCCGAGAAGAAGCGAGACAGACGATTCACCGCTTCAGAGAGTGACTCGGGATAGTGGTGTGTGCAGTGCATCATCGCTATCAGCTGCGGGTCGTTTTCCTCGATGTATTGAATCCCGACGGGCCACTCCGAGTCTTGATATGAGGCGATGAGGAGTTCGCCTGAAGAATTAGTCTCGCCAGCGTGCGTGATGCCGCCTTCGTAGTTCCCTATCTGCTCAGGAAGTCGATTCCTGAACTCGTCGGGTGTGAGGTGGTCGGGTTCTTCGAGTTCGCTAAGGACTCCACCGCCGACACCAACTGGTAGAGCGACCGATGCGCCGACCGTCGATAGGTATGTTCTCCGTTTCATATTCTAAATCCCGTGATTGCTGAGAGTACGATTGCGATGAGGTGGGCGGCGACGACCGAAGCGGTGAACACTCCCATCGAGTAGACCGCCACATCGACCGAGAACTCGTGCGTGAACTGTGCGATAATCGGCGTCGTCACCCAACCCGACACGAGCAGTAACGCCATCAGGCGAGTCTGCAGGAGTAAGACATACACATAGACGCCGAGGGCGACGGTCGCCACGACAGGGTATATCTTGTGTAGGATGACGGCGGCTGTGCTGGCGACGAGGTTGATGAAAAACAGCGGGAATAGCGAGAACACTCCGAGTCGGTCTCTGAGGATGAGCGGCATCAGTCATCACTCAGGAAGATGGAGTGGAGGTCGTGTTCTTCGAGCATCTCCATCTCTCCCCGAATATGGTAGCGCATCAGGGATTCCATCTCGCCCGAGATGATATCCGCCAAATCGCCGACTGATTCGTCTACGGATTTGGCTTCGACTTCGAGCTGCCCCGCCCGCATCTTAATCTCGTTCGGCTTTCGACGGTGGTTGTTGGTGTCGTTCGACTCGTCAGTCGTCTCCCCTCGCCCGTCATCATCACTTGGGTTCTGGGGTTCATCATCTTCTTCGCTCACACGACATACTATGTGGAGAGCCGATATAGTAGCTGCCAGCTCTCGGATTCTATAGCTAAACCCACTGAGCTACATGTTTAACAGGCTGGCATCCAACAATCGCAATAAGGGGTAGACCCGCAACCGTGCTACTATTGGACTCTTCACCAGCAAATCGACTGGTCTTAAAAGGACACCCACTGCGTCCTGTAGATTTGCGGCAAGTAGAAAACGGATGGGCGCTGCAGGATTTGAACCCGCGACAGCTTGGTCCGAAGCCAAGTACTCTGTCCAGACTGAGCTAAGCGCCCGCAAGATATCGTACTGCCTCGCTGGTTTTAAACGCCGCGATTCGAGTCCGACGTGTGACCCGGTGGCGATCGTCACTCGGCGACGGCACCGTCCCAGTGGGACGGCAAGCCATCCCTACCGAGACGGGAACGACGGAAGCCATCCCGCCGATACGCGTTACCGTCACGGTCGCGGGTCCGCCCCCGACGACGAGTCGGGTGCCGTCGCGACCGCAAACTGGGCCGGCGAGACGCCGTCGGGAGCAGGAACCCCAGTGGCGTCGGCGAGCAGCGAGACGACCGCTCGGCGGACGAGCGCGTCGTCGTCGGGCGCGAGGGCGATCGCGTCGTCGAGCCACGGCGCGTCGCGGTCCGCGAGGCGGCGACGGATCGTCCCCGGCGTCGAAACGTCGCCCCGCAGGTCGTCGGCGAGCGCTCGGACCCCGAGTGAGACCCGCACTGTCGCGCCGAGATAGCGCGTGGCGAGCCGTTCGGGGTCTTCGACCGACGGGATCGTCGCGAGGTACGACGCGGCGGCCGACTCCCCGACGTCCAGGCGGTCTCGGACCCACTCGGTGGCCGCCGACGCGGTGGCTTCGGCGTCGAGGTCGGTCGCCGCCGCGCACAGGTCCGCCTCCTCGTCGGCGATCCGGTGGAAGACGTCGCCGACGACCACCGCGTCGGCGCCGGCTTCGAGCATCGCCGCGGCGTGCTCCCGAGAGTCGAGGCCGCCGCCGTACCAGAGCCGCGACCACGTCAGTCCGTCGTCGATGGCCGACAGGGCCTCGGCGGCGGTCTCGCCGCCGTACGTCCCCGAGTATTCGAGGTAGACGAGTTCGCTCCCGAGGTGGCGCTCGGCCGCCATCGCCCGGCGTTTGGCCGCCCGAGCCGCCAGCAGATCGTCCTCGCCGACGTTCGCCTCCCGGGCGGCGGCACTGTCGGGGTTCTGGATGATGTACGCCTCGAACACCGCCTCGGCGAGGAGCCACGACGTCGCGAAGTCTGCGACGGCGTCGGCGACCGACTCGGGAGCGAGCGGGAGCCTGTCGGCCACCATCTCGGGGAGCAGTTCCTCGCGGATGTACTCGGTTCCGGCCCCGAGCTGGCCGATCAGCGACGCCGAGTCGCCGTTCAGCACTTCGGGGATCGCGAGCAGGTCGGCCCGCTCGCGAGTCTTCGGGGTGACGTGGCGGGGGTCGCTGGGTTCGTGGAAGGTCGGCACCGAGGCGGGCGCCAGCGCGTCGAACGTCGCCTCCGTGTTCGCGGCGGTCACGTCGGCCGAGCCGCCGACCGACACCGCGCTCGTGTGCTGGAGGTAGCACGGGAACAACACCGGGAGCCGCTTTTCGCGCTCCGGATCGACCTTGGTTACGTGGGTCCACTCGGCGGGCACGGGGTTCGTGTCGAGAGGCAACACCGTGCGCGCGCCCAGCGAGGCGGCCCGGCCGAGACGGCCGAGCAGTCCGGCGACCTCGTCGCGGGTCGTCATACCTCCGAGGGGTCGCTTGACCCACATAAGTCGCTCGCTCCCCGATCGGCTCCGCGTGACGCTGGGCTCGCGACCGGCGTTCCACAATACTCATGTGACGGCGCGAGCGACTCACGGACGTGACACAGGGTTTGGTCGAGACCGTCGGGCGACGGGTCCCGGCGGTGGCGCGGGCGCTGGCGAACCACCTCGCGGAGTCGCCCGACCCGCGGGTGGCCTCGGTCGTGTTGCTCCGCAGCGAGGTCGAGTCGGAGATCGAGTCGATGACCGAGGAACTGTTTCTGGGCGTCGAGCGCGCGCTCGATCGGGCGCGCGAGGCGGGCGAACTCGAGCCCGTCCCCGGCGCGGCGGGCGAGTCCGCCCGGTTCGACTACGACACCAGACTGGTCCTGCCCGCACTCCTCACCCTCGGGCGAATCCACACCGCCGCCGGCGACCTCCCGGTCGCGCGACTCGTCAGGGACGTGGACCGCGACTTCGTCGCGCGCGGCCGCGAGACGACGCGAAACGTGGTCCGGGCCCTGCTCGACGGCGACATGCGCGATGCGATCAACGACGACGAGTACGAGGACTTCGAGTCGAACCTCCGGCCGACCGAGGCGGTCGCCGAGGTCGCCCAACGGCACCTCGAAGCCGGCGTCGAACGGTGGCTGGACCGTTCGGACACCCCCGAGGCGGTCCGGTCGTCTTACGACCACGCCGTCGAACTCTCCGAACGCCACCAGGACGAGGACGACGCCTTCCGTTCGCTGCTCGACGACTATCTGTCGGCCGACGGTCCCGACGCCCGGGCGGCGGCCGGGGACGCCATCCGCGAGCGTTACCGCGACGCCGAACTGGCGGACGGCGATCTGTTCGAGGCCGACGCCGACCTGCCGTACTTCGCGACCCAGTACGCGCGGGTGGGCATCCTCTACGAGGACATGCTCAACATGTACGAGGCCGACCTCGGGACGGCGCTGGGCGAGGGGTTCAAGCGCGCCGTCGTGTTGATGGTGATCGGCGCCCAGATCGGCCTCGACGACACCGACGACTACCCCGAGGACAGGGGGACCCAGCTCACGCCCGTGACCGCCGAACTCAACCTCGCCGACGACGCCGAGTCGGGGGTCGAGCGGGTCCGGGCGATCGTCGAGGCGTACCTCGACAGGGCCGACGCCTGCGCCGACCCCGACGACCACCTGACCCGGATCGCGATCGAGTACATCCGCCAGCAGTCGCTCGACCGGATCGGGTCGCTGTCGACGCGACCCGGCGACCCGGCCAACTAATCAAAAAGAATATAAGCGGAACACAGTATCTTATTGGCAGGCACTATCGGGGACGCCGCCGCGGCGCTCCCGGCGTTTCGGCCACGAGAAACCGCCATGTACGAACTGGGTGACGCCTGTCCGGAGGTCGAGGTCGATCCGGGGACGAATCTCCTGGTCGCCGGCCCCCCGATGACGGGTAAACGACGGCTCGCTCTGGAGGTTCTCGCATACGGTAGCCGTCGGGGCGACGGGTCGATCGTCGTCACCACGAAAGACGACGGCGAGGACATACGCGCGTCCCTCCGCGAGTTACTCGGCCGCGAGGAGGGTGGACCGATCGGGATCGTCGACTGCGTCTCCAAACAGCAGGGGACGAACCCGACCCCGTCCGAGGAGATCGCCTACACCTCCTCGCCGGTCGACATGACCGGGATCGGGATCCAGCTCTCGGAGTTCCTCCAGTCGTTTTACTCCGAGCGAGGGGTCAAGCGAAACCGAATCATGCTCCACTCGCTGTCGACCCTCCTGATGTACTCGAACCTCCAGACCGTGTTTCGATTTCTCCATGTGTTCACCGGACGGGTCCAGAGCGCCGACGCGCTCGGCGTGTTCGTCATCGACTCGACCGCCCACGACCAGCAGACGATGAGCACGCTCCAGCAACTGTTCGACGGCAAGATAACCGTCCGGACCGACGACGACGGCGAGTCGGAGCTCAAACTGTCTGGCATCGGCCGCGAGACCGACTGGCGACCCGTCCCGGAGTAGGGTCGCGGGGTCGCCGGGCGCTCACACCCACTCGAGGCCGGGATCGACCGGCGAACGGGGCGGCTCGCCTTCCAGCACGCGCGCGACGTCCTCGGCGACCCGACGGCTCAGTTCGTGTCTGGACTCCTCGGAGTACCACGCGGTGTGTGGAGTCACGACGACCCGATCGAGATCGAACAGCCGCGAGTCGCCCGGCGGCTCCTCGGCCATCACGTCGAGGGCCGCGCCCGCGATGTCGCCGTCGGCGACCGCGTCGGCCAGCGCCGCCTCGTCGACGACCGCGCCGCGGGCGGTGTTGACAAGCAGGGCGTCCTCGCGCATCGCGTCGAACGCCGCCCGGTCGAACAACCCCCGGGTCGCCTCGTACAGCGGGGCGTGGACCGAGACGAAGTGGGATCGGTCGAGCAGTTCGTCGAACCGGACGCGTTCGACCCCGAAGTGGGCCATCTGGGTCTCGGTGACGTTGGGGTCTGTGGCGATCACGTCGAGGCCGAACCCGTCGACTTTCCGAGCGAGTCGCCGGGGGATCTTGCCGAAGCCGACCAGCCCGAGGGTCCGGCCCCGAAGGCGGTGGATCGGCCGGCCCGCCTGCCAGTCCCAGCCGCCGTCGCGGGTGTCTCGGTCGTAGGTCTGGACGTTTCGGGCCACCCCGAGCAACAGCGCCAGCGCGTGGGTCGAGACCTCGTCGACGCAGTAGTCCGGGACGTGGATCGCCGTGACCCCGTGGTCGGCCGCGGCCTCGACGTCGATGTTGTCGACGCCGATGCCGGCGCGCCCGACCACGGTCAGGTCGCTCTCGGCGAACACGTCCCCGGGGACCGGGGTCGCCGCGTCCGCGATCAGCCCGTCGGCGTCGGCGACGGCCGCGATCACCCCCTCGACGGTCTTCTCGTCGAGCACCGACAGCGAGGCGTCGACGTCGGCGAGCACCTCGTCTTTGGTGGGTTCGTCGAGCGTCTTGTCGTCGCTGATGACGATCTCGTGTGACACAGTCACTACCGAAGAAACGCGGGTAGTAATAGCTTGGCGGGGCCGGGCGCGTCGCCGACCGCGGCGGCGTTCTCGGCGACCCACACGCTTTTGGCCGCACGCTCCGTCGTTGCGGTCGCATGCCAGTCGAGAGCGACCCCGAACTCCGCGAAATTCTCGGGCTGGAGACGATCGCAGTCGTCGGCTGTTCGTCCACGCCGGGCAAAGACGCCCACGAGATCCCGAAGTACCTGCGCGAGCACGGCTACGAGGTGATCCCGATCAACCCCCACGCCGACGAGATCTTCGGGCGGGAGGCCTACGACTCGCTGTCGGACGTCGACGAGCGGGTGGACATCGTGGACGTGTTCCGGCCGAGCGAGGAGGTCGCGGACATCGTCGACGAGGCGCTCGAACGCGACGACGTGAGGGTGATCTGGACCCAGCTCGGCATCGCCGACGACGAGGCGGCCGAGCGCGCGGAGGCCGCCGGCAAGCGCGTCGTACAGGACCGGTGTCTCAAGGTCGAACACGGCCGGCTGGTCGGGTGACCGGGCGCTTTTAGCCGTCGGGCGCGTAGGGAACTCGATGAGCGTCTCTACGGTCCTCCTCGATCTCGACGACACCATCTGTGCGCATCCCGGCTCGCCCGAGGCCCGACTCGCCGACGCCTTCGGGCGGGCCGGCGTCGAGCCGTTTTTCGACGTCGCTGACGTCCGCCCGTGGCTCGCGCGGGTGACCGCCGAGACGGAACTCGAACTCCGCGAGCGGTGCTTCGGAGGGATCGCCGACGAACTGGGTCGCGACCGGGCGGACGCGCTCGCGGTGGCCCGCGCCTACGAGGACCCCGATCCCGAGGCCGTCGGATTCCTCCCGGGCGCCGAGGCGGCCCTCGGCGCGCTCGGGGCGAACTACGACCTCGCGCTGGTGACAAACGGTGGCCGCGAGATCCAGACCGCGAAGCTGGCGGCGCTCGGGATCGCCGACCGCTTCGAGGCGACCACGTTCGCCGAGCCCGGCCGCCCGGTCAAGCCCGACCCCGACCCGTTCGACCGGACGCTGGCGACGATGGGGGTCTCGGCGTCCGAGGCGGTCCACGTCGGCAACTCCCTGCGCTCGGACGTGGGCGGCGCTCAGGCCGCGGGCGTCGAGGCGGTGTGGCTCTCGACGGCCGACGAACCCGTCGCGGTCACCCCCGAACACACCATCAACTCGATGGGCGAACTCCGGACGCCGCCGTGGACGTGACGGCTCAGCTCGGGTGCTGATGGCGGAGCTTCTCGGCGATCCGTCCGGGTACCGGCGTCCCGCAGTCCCCGCACTTCCACCGCGGGCGGGTCGTCGCCTGCTCTTTGGTGAGGTCCTGCCTGAACCGGAGGGTCGCCCCGCAGGGACACCGGTAGGTCGACAGCGACATACGCGAGCGTAGCCGCTCGGGACCGAAAAATGGCGCGCCGGCCGCGTCGCCCCGGCGATCGACCGGGGTCGCCGCCCCTACCCGTCCCACTCCTCGAACGACCGGTAGATGCCCTTCGAGAGGTAGCGCTCGCTGGAGTCAGCGAACACCGTCGCGACGCTGTCGTGGGGCGCGTCGATCTCGCCGTCTCTGATCCGCTCGGCGACGTGGAGCGCCGCGGCGCTGGCCGCCCCCGCGCTGGAGGCGACCAGTTGGCCCTCCTCGCGGGCGAGCCGGCGCAGTTCCTCGTGGGCCCGCCGGTCGGGGACCTGAACCACCTCGTCGACGAGGTCGGGATCGAACAGCTCGTTGGTCGCGGGATCGTGGGTCCCGATGCCCTCGATCTTGTAGTCGGCCTCCTCGGGGTCCTCGCCCTTCGTCTCGGCGTACAGCGACCCCTCGGGCTCGACCGCGGTGACGTGGACGTCCGGGTCCTGTTCGAGGGCGTATTCGGCGATCCCCATCAGGGTGCCCGCGGTTCCACACCCCGCGACCACCGCGCCGACCTCGCCGTCCAGCGCCTCGAAGATCTCCGGGCCGGTGGTCTCGTAGTGGGCCTCGACGTTCAGGGGGTTCGAGAACTGCTGGGGGACCACCGCATCGTCCAACTCGGCGGCGAGTTCGTGAGCGCGCTCGATCGCCCCGCCCATCCCCTCGTCGGTGGGCGTGTTGATGACTTCGGCGCCGAGCGCCGCCATCAACTGCTGTTTCTCGACGCTGAACCGCTCGGGAACGACGAACACCGCGTCCACGTCGAGCTGGCCCGCCGCGACCGCGAACCCGATGCCGGTGTTGCCCGCGGTCGGCTCGATGACCGTCCCGCTGGGCTCTAACTCGCCGCGGTCGAGCATCGTTTCGACCATGTACTTGCCGATGCGGTCTTTGATGCTCGCGCCCGGGTTGAACGATTCGAGCTTGGCGTACACCGGCACCTCCGGCGGTGCGGCCTGCACGCGAACCAGCGGCGTCTCGCCGACCGTCTCCAGCACGGAGTCCAGCGGCGTGCGGTAGTCCGTCATCGTCTGGCCAAAAGTTGCTGTCGCTGTTAACGCTTTTTATGCGTCGGCGGCGTCGGTCGCGTCCGACTCGTCGGCTCCGCCGGCCCCAGTTGTGTCCGTTTCGGTCGTGTCGGCCGGATACTCGACCTCGACGTCGTCGACGTCGACGCCCTGCTGTCGGGCGATGGCATCGAGGAGCGCGCGCTGTTCGGCCATCTCGCGTTCGAGGGTCTCGACGCGCTCGGTCGTGGCGTCGACCGACTCGCGCATCTCGACGACCTGCTCGCGGAGCTCGTTGAGCTTGCTGTACAGCTTCTCTGCGGTGTCGGCGAGCTTCTGGACCTTCTTGGCCGTGCTTCCGAATCCCATACCCTACAGTGCGTTCGGCGATACGTGACTTTTCCGACTCGACCGCCGGCCTTTTTAAGAGCCGGCCGGAACTCCCGGGTATGTCGAGCGAACGCTCCCCCGAGACGCCCGCGCCGACCGCGGGCGTCCTCGCCGCGCTTGCGGTCCTCGCGGCCGTGGTCGCACCGTACTTCCTCATCTCGCCGTCCGAGGCGAGCGTCTACTACGGCGTCCCGGTCCCGGTGCCGATCCACCTCGTCGTCGGACTGTTCGCCGCCGTGGCGGTCATCGTCTTCGCCGCCGGCCGGAACGACCGCACGGACCCGCAGACCGCCGCGGGTGTGGCAGTCGTGCTCGGGGGCTTCATGGCCGTCCTCTCGCTGTGGTGGGCGATCGCCGCCGGCGACGTGGTCGGAAGCTTCCCGACCGACGCCGCCTTTGACTACCACCGGTGGGCCCTGTTCGGCGCCGCGCTCGCGGTCGCGGGAAGCGCCGGCTGGTACGCCCGCCAAGTGGTGTAACCGACGGTTACGCCGACGACAGCCGCCCCATAACAAAGCCCCGGGCGGCCGGAGATGGCGGCGTGAGACGAAACGACGCGACCGACCCCGCCGACGCCCCCGGCCCGGACGCGCTCGGCGACCGCGAGACGGCGTCCGGCGAGCCCTGGGTGCTCCGCGACGAGGAGTTCCTCTCGGAGGCGGACCGCGAGTACGTCGTCCGCGACGACGGGTGGCCGTGGCTCTCGTCGCTGTCGGCGCTCGCGGTCGGGGCGCTCGTCGGTCTGCTGGTCGCCGACGTGACCGCGATCCTCGCCGCGACCGCGAGCGGACGGGACGCGCTCGCGTTCCTCCCGCCCGCCATCGCGGCGGTCGGGCTCCGAGGCCTGCTCGCCGCGAAGGTGGGGGTCGCCGCTGTCCTCGTGGTGGCGACAACCGGGACCTGTTCGGGACGCCACCGCCGAGCGGGCGCCCTTCCGGACGCGCTCGTCGGGGTCGCGGGGTTCATTGCGGTCGTCGGTGGCGTCGCCCTCGTCTGATTTGCGAAAGGTCCTTAAGTCCGGGGCGACTACTCCGAGATGGACTAGGTCGGGCAGTTAGGCCCTGCTCTCCACCCGCACTATGGTCTTTAGCGGGGGCCGAACCCCGGAGGCGTCCGGTCAGACCGCGCCGGGCCCCGGAAGCCGACTTCGAAGCCTCGTCCTGCGGGGATAGCGGTCCTCGGCGGACGCTCGCAGGAGCGTCGCAGTCGAGGTTAGCCGGTGGCAATCCGTCAGGCACGGAAGTGAGCACCGGACCACTGGACAGCTATCGCTCGCAGGGTTGCGGGGTGGAGGACGCGACCGGGACTCCCCGACGCGGAACGCCGGGCAACGCCGGCCGTCCACCTATTCATACAACTTTTACTGCGCTCGGGAGGGCGAGCCGTCGGCTCGTCACTCCCTCGCTTGGAAAACGTTGATGAAAAACACGGCGCTCCTCCCTCCGCTTCGCTCCGGTCGTCGCTTTGTCCGCTCGCTCACTGCGTTCGCTCGCGGTACAGCGACTCGTACTCTACCGCAACGGAACGCGACACCAGCCGAGACGCATCCTACTCTCGCTTGGCTCGTCCCTTCTCCGTCGTACACGGTCATCCGCCGCGAGCGAGGGCGAAGCCCGAGCGAGCGGACCGAGGAACCCCCGAAGGAGCGAAGCGACTGAAAGGGTGACGCAGGTTTTTCATCAACGTTTTCCAAGGGAGGCGCGTTCATGCGCCGACCGCTGCAAAAGGTTGTGTTAGTCGTCGGTGGGCTCGATCTGTCCCTCGACGTTCGCCAGCTCCAGTCCGCCCTCGAGTGTGCGGTTCGGGTACGGAATGTCGATGCCCTCCTCGTCGAACCGCTCTTTGACGCTCGTGACGTACTCGCCGCGAGTCTTGACGTAGTCGGCCCGGCTCGGATCGTCGATCCAGATGCGCGACTGGAGGCCGACCGACGAGTCGCCGAGTTCGGTCAGTCGGACCGACGGCGCGGGGTCGTCCAAGATGTCGGGGTGGGATCGTGCCTCCTCGACGATGATCTCGGTCGCACGATCGATGTCGTCGTCGTACCC
Source organism: Halorussus marinus (assembly GCF_004521895.1). Taxonomy (NCBI): domain Archaea; kingdom Methanobacteriati; phylum Methanobacteriota; class Halobacteria; order Halobacteriales; family Haladaptataceae; genus Halorussus; species Halorussus marinus. The sequence goes on along the minus strand of NZ_SBIR01000012.1, from coordinate 127,184 downwards.
GATCCCGAACAGGAACTTCAGCCGGAGGCGCTCGCCGTCGACCGGGTTCTTGATCACGCCGTCTGTGAGCTGGGAGTTTGGCACCGTCAGCAGTTCGTTGTCGAAGGTCCGGACCCGGGTGACCCGGAGGCCGATGTCCTCGACGACCCCCGAGTAACTGCCGTTGTCCCACTCGATCCAGTCGCCGATCTTGAACGGCCCGTCGGTGTAGATGAACACGCCCGCGACGAAGTTGGCGATGACGTCCTGCATCGCGAAGCCGATGGCGAGGGTGGCCGCGGCCGCGATCGTCGCCAGCGAGGTGAGGAAGTTGCCGTAGTCGGCGAACCCGAAGGCCACCGAGACCGCGACGAACACCACGGCGAACTTCGTCAGCTTCACCAGCGGTCGCCGTGCGTGCCTGTCGAGGTCGCGCCGATCGAGAAAGCGCCCGACCAGCGGCACGACCGTCAGCCGGCCGGCCAGATAGATCGCGGCGAACGAGACGACGAAGTAGAGGGCTTGGGTCACCGCGAGCGCGTAGCTTCCGAGCGCGGATTCGAGGAACGGGAGGGCTTCGACCATCAGTGGAGCGTCGCGGTGTTCCCGCGCGTCTCGATCAGGTCGGCGTTCACCGCGTCCGCGAGCTCCTCGGCGAGGTCGTCGGTCGTCGTGCCGCCCCGAGCCGCCCGGAGGAACTTGACTTTCACGAGCTCGCGGTCCTGGAGTTGGTCGGCGAGTTCGTCTGTCACCGAGTCGATGCCGGCCTTGCCGACCCAGACGGTCACGTCGAGGTCGTGGGCCTGTTTACGGAGGTCCTCGTCGGTCATACCCCGTTCTGGGAAACGAAGCGGCTTAAAGGGCATGGAACGGGTGACGACCGCGACGCGACGGCGCGAACTCAGGAGTCGTAGGGGTACCGGGCGTGGGACCCGCAGTCGCAGGTGAGGACGACGTGGCCGTCCTGGAGGCGGACCCGGGCGTTTTTCCCGGGGCGGAGGTAAGCGTCGCAGGCGTCGCAGGCGAACCGCTGGAAATCGCGGGGGAGCGAGAGGCGATTGCGCTCGGCGAGTCGGCGGGCGAGTCGGACGTACTCCCGGGCGCGGTCGTCGCGACACTCGGCGGCGGCGTCGCGAGCGAGGCCGGCGAGGCGCTCGATGCGTTCTTCGGCTATGGACATGTGGGAATGGGGGGTGGGGGTTTCCGGGGCGAACCAGGACAAGGATAGAAGGTATCCTGAGTTGCCCCATGGGGGTCATCCTACGAACAACGTAAATAGTTTTCGATTTCTTCCGGGTCGGGCGGGTGCGTTCCGGTAGGATTTTGGCCGGGCCGCGTCTTCGCCCCCACACCGACGGCCGGTTCGCCGGCCGCGAACGACTATGAAGGTGAGCCACTACTTCGAGTGGGAGGCGTACATCACCGGCGGCCACGCCCAGTCGGTCGCGAACCAGCGCGAGATCATGGACCGCCGGGGCGTCGCGTACACCACCGAGCCGACGCTCGACGCCGACCTGCTCCACCTCAACAACATGGGCCCGAAGTCGATCTACTACGCGCGGAAGGCCCGACAGCGCGGCGTCCCCGTCCTCGTCCACGCCCACCAGACCGCCGAGGACTTCCGGGAGAGCTTCGCGTTCTCGAATCTCCTCGCAAAGCCCATGGGGCCGTATCTGGAGTACGCCTACTCGCTGGCCGACCACCTCGTGTGTCCCTCCGACCACAACCGCGAGGTCGTCGCGGGGTACGCGGACGCCCCGAAGACGGTCATCAGCAACGGGTTCGACCCCGACGCGCTCGCGGGGTTCGAGGACCTCCGCGAGGAGTATCTCGACCGCTACGACCTCGATCCGCCGGTGGTGTTCAACGTCGGCCACGTCATCAAGCGCAAGGGACTGGAGGCGTTCGTCGAGACCGCGCGGGCGATGCCCGACCTCGACTTCGTGTGGTTCGGCTATCTCAACCCCGCGGGCGGCGAACTCGACCGGGTCCTCAAGAGCCGCGACACCAAGCGGCTGGTCGAGAGCGCGCCCGACAACTGCACGTTCACCGGCTACATCGAGGACGTCCGGGGCGGGTTCGCCGCGGGCGACGTCTTCTTCTGGCCGTCGAAAAACGAGAACGAGGGCATCGCGCTCCTCGAAGCGATGGGCTGTGGCAAGCCGCTCGTGATCCGGGACATCCCCACCTACGACTGGCTCGAAGACGGGACTCACTGCCTGAAGGCGACCGGGGACTTCGAGGCCGAACTCGACGCCATGCGCGATCCGGACCTGCGCGAACGCATCGGGGCCAACGCCGCGGCCAAAAGCGAGGCGTTCACCATCGAAGCGGTCGGCGACGACCTCGTCGAACTGTACCGCGACCTCGCTGGCGACTCCGGCGCCGGCCAGACTTCATAAGGTCTTAACTATCGGTTCCCAAAGAGGCCGACAATGGAACAGGTCGCCGCGTTCACCGACACCTATCTCCCGACCGTCAACGGCGTGACCTACACGATCGCGTCGTGGCGCGACCGCTGGGAGCGGGCAGGCGGGCGGATGGACGTGGTTTACCCGAGCGCCGACGGCCACCGACCGACCGACGGCGAACACCCCGTCGGGAGCCTCCCGTTCCCGTTCTACGAGGGGTTCCGACTCGGCACGCCCACGATTCCCGAGGCGGTCAGGGACGCCGAGGTCGTCCACGCTCACACGCCGTTCAGCATCGGGCTGGGCGGGCTCCGGCTCGCGCGCGACCGGGACGTCCCGCTGGTGGCCTCGTACCACACGCCGACCAGCGAGTACGCCGAGTACGTCGCCCCGACCGAGACCGTGGCGTCGCTGGTCGGTCGGCTCTCGGAGGTGTACGAGCGGTGGTTCTTCGGCCGCGCCGACGCGGTGCTTGCGCCCTCCGGGTCGACCCGCGACCACCTGCGCGAGGAGGTCGGCGTCGATACCCCCGTCGAGGTGGTCCCGAACGGCGTCGACACCGAGCGGTTCCGCCCCGTCGAGACCGACGACTTCCTCGACAGCTACGACCTCCCGGGCGACGACGACCGCCCGCTGATCGGCTACACCGGGCGCCACGGCTACGAGAAGCGCCTCTCGGAGCTCGTGATGGCGGCGGCCGACATGGACGTGACCGTCGTGTTCGGCGGCGACGGGCCGGCCCGCGACGACCTCGAAGCACAGGCCGAGAGGCTGGGTGCCGACGCCCGGTTCCTCGGCTTTCTGGACCGCGAGGACCTCCCCGCGTTCTACTCGGCGCTCGATGCCTTCGCGTTCCCGAGCCCGGTCGAGACGCAGGGGCTGGTGGCGCTCGAAGCCAACGCGTGTGGCACGCCGGTCGTCGGCGCGAACGCGGGCGCGCTCGCCGACACGATCCGGGAGGGCGAAACCGGATTCCACTACGAGAGCGGCGACATCGAGGGGTTCCGGGCGGCGATCCGTCGGACGCTTGGGGCCCGCGAGGAGCTCCGAGAGACGTGTCTCGACCGACGCGAGGCGACCAGCGTCGAGCGAGCGGTCGAACGGCTCCGGAGCGTCTACGAGTCGGTCCGCTAGAGTTCGACGCGCTCGACCAGTTGGTTGCCGTCCTCGCGGATGTTGACCGCGACGATCCGGATCAGTTCTTCGAGCCCGGAGTCCTGCAACTTCGCCTTCAGGAGGTTGTCGACCTGGAAGACGCCCGCGGCGTTCAGCATCTCGATCTCGACGAGCACCGGGACCGACCCGCCCTCCATCAGCGACACCCGCTGGATGGCCTGGCTCGAGACGGTGTTGATCCCCCGGCCGCCCTGTTCGTAGGGGATCCGCGAGCGGCCCATCTCCATGTCGAGGGCGTCTGCGACCCGGAGCACGCCGGCCTCGGTCGTCAGGGGGTCTTCCTCGGTGTGGTGACACAGGATCGCGTGGAGGATCTCGCCTTTCACGCGGACGGTCTCCTCGGTGTCGTAGAAGCCGAGTTCGGGCAACACGCGATCGAGCAGGTCCGCGGCGAGCGGGATCGACCAGTAGGCGTGGTCGTCACGGTGAACGACGTGGCCGATGTCGTGGATCGTCGCCGCCAGTGCGATGATCACGCTCTCGTCGGCCTCGGTCAGGCCCTGATCGGCCGCGCCGTTGAACTCCACGCCGCCGTCCTTGAGGAGTTCGTAGAGAGCAAGCGCCCGGTCGCGAACGATCTCGATGTGCTTGCTCCCGTGGTCGTTGTACCCCTTCCGATCGACCGGATTGACGTTCTGGGCGCGGAGGTAGGTCTGAATCTCGGGGTCGTCGTCGATGAACGCCAACACCTCGTTGAGTCGCTCGTCCGGGAACGGATGGTCGTCCTCGGGGTCGTACACCCGCCGCCGGTCGTCGGTCTCGTCGATTTCGCTCATACGGTGCATCTCGGTCGCCAGCGGATAAAAGCTCTCGGCCCGCGGCCGGCGACCGGTCGGGGCGGCTACTCCGCGGCGTCGGCGGCGGCCGCCTCGACCGCGTCGTAGTCGGGTTCGACGCCCGGGTCGTCGCTGACCCACCGGTAGGTGACCGTTCGGTCCCCGTCGACGACGAAGACGGCGCGCTTGGCGACCCCGTAGTAGCCGAGGTCGGCGAAATCCATCACGACGTCGTAGTCGTCGACGATCTCCTTGTTGGAGTCGCTGACCAACCCGAAGCTGAGTCCCTCCCGATCGCGGAACTCGTTCAGCGCGAACGGCGAGTCGACGCTGATGCCGTACACCGTCGCGCCGACGTCCTCGTAGGCGGCGAGCTCGGACTCGAACGTACAGAGCTCCGCCGTGCAGACGCTGGTGAACGCGCCGGGGAAGAACGCCAGCACGAGCGGCGCTTCGTCGAGGTGGTCCGAGAGGGTGAACTCCGAGACGTCGCCGTCGGCGAGCGGTGCGGTGAAGTCGGGTGCGTGATCGCCTACGTCTACCATCGTGTGTAGACGTCTCGGTGTCGGAGACAAGACAGTTCCGGAGTCGACGCCGCGGGGTCGGTTCCCGAGGCGCTACACCGAGCAAAAAGCATATAGTCCAGAATCGGCTATCTCCGAACAGAGATGGTACAGATGATTCCACTGTTCGGCCCGATTCCCGGCGGGATGGAGATGATGGTGATCCTCCTCATCGCCGTCCTGCTGTTCGGCGCGAACAAGATTCCGAAGCTCGCCCGCTCGACCGGCGAGGCGATGGGCGAGTTCAAGAAGGGGCGCCAGGAAGTCGAGGAGGAGCTCAAGGAGATGCAGGAAGGCGGCGTCGACGCCGAGACGACGACGAGCGAGACCGACGCCGAGCGGACCACCGAATAACCGATTTTTCGCGGGGCGTGTGGCCTAGTGGAGAGGGCGGGAGGTTCCTAACCTCCCGACCGCGGGTTCGAATCCCGTCACGCCCGTTCTCGTGTCGAGCAACGCGAGACCGAGAACGAAGCGTGCGGGTTCGAACCCCGCAAGCCACAGCCCGGAACGGCCCGCAGGGCCGCACGCCCGGACTGTCTTGCTCCGGTTCGAATCCCGTCACGCCCGTCGACCTTTTAGTGCGCTCGCGCCCCGAGCGGCGCTCGCTTGTAAAACGTCGATGAAACCCGCGCTCCTCGCACCGTTCGCTCCGCTCACTCCGGTCGTCGCTTGGTCCGCTCGCTCACTGCGTTCGCTCGCGGTACAATGTCTCGTGCGCAACCGCCCCGCCACCGCACTACCGCCACTGCACAGCCACCGCATTGGGTTGGGTTCGGGTTCCAGAACACCGCCGTATTCCCAGTCACTTCAGAAGTCGCCACGGAAGTCGTTGACAACAGCAACTATCGAAGGGCGGGGTGAACGACACCCGAATACGTATAGCGACCAGCGTTACGCAACCACCGTGCCTACGAAGAAGCGATGACGACGACCTCTCTCGATACGGCGGCGATGGGACGACGATCTGGCAAGACCTCGTCTTTCTGGCCGGAAGCGCCTTTTCGATCGTCGTGCTCGCGCCGACGCTGACCGACCGGACCGCCCGCATCCCGCTCGGAACGAGCCTCCCGTCGGCGCTGACCGCGGCCGGCGGGGCCGCGAGAGATCAGTGACTTACCCGTCGCCGTTCTCGTCGACGATGACGACCTCGCCGTCCCGGACATCGACGTTGATCAGCGTCTTGACGTCGTAATCGGTGTCGTCGAGCTCGTTCGGACCCTGTTTTTTGATAACCGCGACGACGTCGGCCACGTCCGCGCCGATGTGTTCGAGCGCCTCCGTGATTGCCTTCATCGTCCCGCCGGTGCTGAGAACGTCGTCGAGCAACAGCACGCGATCGCCGTCCTCGACGTTGTTGACGTACATCTCGTTCTCGGAGTAGCCCGTCTGCTGGGAGAGGGCGACTTCGCCGTCGAGACCGTACTCGCGTTTCCGGATGACGACCAGCGGAATGTCGGTCATCAGCGACACCGCGGTCGAGATGTGGATCCCCATCGCCGCGGGCGTGACGATCTTGTCCACGTCCTCCAGTTCGGCCTTCCGGATGATCTTGATGACGATCTCGCGGAGGAGCCCCGGTTCGAGCATCGGGATGCCGTCGCTGATGGGGTGGACGAAGTAGTGGTAGCCGTCCTTCTCGATGATCGGCGCGTCGAGCAGCGATCGCCTCAGCTTATCCATGTCGGAGGTACTCGACCTGCGAATAAAAGGTGACGGTCTGGGGCCGGCCGTGGTCGAGGGTTTCACGGGAGCCGTTCACGTAGCCCGGGCGTGACTCGGCGTTCGCGAGGCGGGGCGCTCGGCGGCGCGTTCGGACCTCGAAAAAATGCCGGCCGGCTCAGAGCACGACGACCAGCGTGGCGACCAGCGCCACGATGATGAGGAGCACGCCGTTTCGGATGTCGGTCCGGGCCTCGACCGGACGGCCCCCGACCACCGCGACGACGCCGCCGCCGAGCCGCTGGACCGCGCTCGCCGACCCGGTCGCGAGTCCGACCGCGAGCCGATCGACCGCGGCGTACAGTTCGGTGACCCCGACGACCAGACCGCGGGTACCGTAGAACGCCGCGGGGTTGTAGATGGCGTCGACGTCGGGGACGTCCCCGCCGTACCGTTCGAGGGGCTTCTTGATGAGGACGAACCCGACGAGGCCGATGACCGCCAGCGCCACCCCTTCGACGACGTGGGGAACGGTGTAGGTGTGGTAGACGTGCGAGACGACCGCCTCGCTGGTCACGTCGAACGGCAGGATCGCGAACAGCGCGCCGTCGAAGATGCCGTAGAAGACACAGAGCGCGGCGACGGCGACCATCGCGACGGTCTGGCCGCGGTTGGCGTCGGCGACGCTGCCGTCGTACTCGCCGTGGAGGAAGGCGTAGTAGCCGAACTTGATAAACGAGAGGAACGTGCCGACGCCCCCGACGAGGAGGAGGAGTTCGAGAGTGTGGAAGTCGCCGACTGCGACGGGTCCGGCCGGGAAGTCGTAGTGGCTGGCCGAGATGACGATGCCCTTGCTGACGAAGCCGTTGAACAGCGGGAACCCGGCGATCGAGAGCGCGGCGACCGTGAACGCGACGGCCGTGACCGGCATCTCCCGGCCGAGTCCGCCCAGCTTCTTCAGGCTCTCCTTGCCGGTCCGGTAGACCACGACGCCGGCGGTCATGAACAGCAGGCCCTTGTAGAGAATGTGGTTGAAGACGTGGGCCATCGCGCCGGCCTGACCCAGCGCCGTCCCGATGCCGACGCCGGCGATCATGTAGCCGACCTGCGACTGGATGTGGTAAGACAGCAACCGGCGCATGTCGTTCTGGAACAGCGCGTACGTCGCGCCGAACACCGCCATGATGCCCCCCATATAGGCGATGGCGACGTTGCCGTCGGGGAACGCCCGGTACATGCCGTAGACACCGGTCTTGGTGGTGTAGACACAGAGGAAGACGCTCGCGGCGATATGCGGGCGCGGGTAGGTGTCGGGGAGCCACGCGTGGAGCCCGACGAACCCGACGTTGACGCCGATGCCGATGCCCGCGAGCACCGGCGCGACCGGCCCGGCCATCCCGTCGCCGGTGAACAGGAAGGTGCCGGCCGCGACGTAGTGCCAGACCACCGCGCCGAGCAGGAGCGTGCCGCCGACGCCGTGGAGCAGGGCGTACCGGTAGCCGGCCCGGATCGCGCGCCCGCCGTAGTACCACACCAGCAGGGTGCTGGTGACCGCCATCAGCTCCCAGAAGAAGATCAGGGTGAGCCAGTCGCCGCCGAAGACGGCGCCGAGGCTGGTCCCGACGTACGAGAGCGCGAACGCGGTCTGGAGGCTGTCGGCGTCGCTCGCCCACGAGTACACCACCCCGACCGCGCCGATGAAGCCGAAGATGAGCCCCATCAGCTGGGAGAACGGATCGAGGTTGAACAGCACGGCGTCGAAGCCGAACAGCCGCGTCGCCAGATGGGTGCCTTCGGGGACGAGCCAGACGTACGGGACCACGACCGCGGTCGCCAGCACGCCGAGCGCGTGGCCGAGCCGCCGGCCGACGAACGGGAGTACCAGCGCCGCTAACAGCACGGGGACGAACGGGGGAACGACGGGGTCGACCATCAGACGCTCACCCCCGTCGCGCCCGCGACGACGAGACGCACGATCCGGAGGAACACCGCGGCGTCGGGAACGACGCCGAGCGTGAGCGACCCGGCCGCCGCGAACAGGATCGGTCCGAGCATGAACCACGTCGACTCCTCGCCGGTCCAGCCGCGGTGCTCCCACTCGGGGCGGTAGTCGGGGCCGTGCTCCCGGTCGATGTGTTCGGCCGCCGCCGCGCTGTCGACCGGGCCCTGCCCCTCGTGGTCGTCGGCGTAGCCGTGGTCGTCGGTGGGGTCGCCGTCACGCCCGCCAGCGCCGCCGTCGGACGCGAGCCACTGGTCGGCGCCGTCGCGGGCCACCCAGCCGCCGAGCGCGGCCCCGATCACCGGCTTCTCGTCGCTCCGGTCGGGCGTCTCGAAGAACGCCGCGTAGACGACCGGCCAGAAGTACGCGATGTTGAGCACGCCCGAGACCAGTAGGGCGGCCGTGAACACCATCTGGCCGGCCGAGACGGTGCCGATCAGCAGGAAGTACTTGCTGACGAACCCCGCGACCAGCGGGATGCCGGCCATGCCGAGCGCCGCGATCCCGAACGCGGTCATCGTCAGGGGCATCCGCTTGCCGATGCCCGCCATGTTCGAGATGTCGTCGGTGTGGGTCTCGACGTGGATCGCGCCCGCACAGAAAAACAGCGTGAGTTTCATGAACGCGTGGGCGGGGATATGGAGCAGTCCCCCGGTCAGCGACATCGGGTGGAGCACCGCCAGCCCGAGCACGATGTACGACAGCTGGCTCACGGTCGAGAACGCGAGCCGGCGCTTGAGGTTGTCCTGGCGGAGCGCGATGACGCTGGCGATCACGAGCGTGAGCGCCGCGACGACCGCGAGCGGGAGCCCCATCCCGAGGTCGCCCACGAGGTCGGGGCCGAACACGTCGAGCACCACGCGGGCGATGCCGAACACGCCGGACTTGACGACCGCGACCGCGTGGAGTAGCCCCGAGACAGGGGTGGGCGCGACCATCGCGTCGGGGAGCCACGAGTGCATCGGCATCAGCGCCGCCTTCACGCCGAAGCCCGCGACCAGCAGTCCGAACGCCGCCCGCGCGAGGGCGGGGTCGGCGCCCGCGAGTCCGGCGATGCCGCCCGCGGTGAAGTCGGTAGTCCCGGTGAGAACGAACACCAGCAGGATGCCCGCCAGCACCGCGACGCCGCCGCCGAAGGTGTACGCGAGGTACTTCCGGCCGGCCGCGCGGGCCTCGTCGGTCTCGTCGTGGGCGACCAGCGGATAGGTCGCCACGGTCAACAGCTCGTAGAAGACGTACAGCACGATGAGGTTGTGCGCGAACGCGACGCCGACCGCAGACGCCACGCTCCCCGCGAACGCCGCGAAGTACCGCGTCTGGTCGTGTTCGTCGAGCCCGCGCATGTACCCGATGCTGTAGAGGCTGGTCACCACCCACAGCGTGCTCGCGAGCAGCGCGAACAGGATGCCGAGCGGGTCGGCCCGGAGCGCGAACGACACCTCGGGGACGAACGTCCCGAAGTCGGTGACGTACGTGTCGCCGGCGAGCACGCCGGGGACCATGCTCGCCACGACCCCGAACGTCCCCAGCGCCGCCAGCATGGTCCAGGCCTCCCGGACGTTCGGGCGCCCGCTGGACGCGAGGATGGGGACGGTTGCGAGGAGCGAAATCAACACCGCTGCGACCGGTCGGAGAGAGTGTATCTCTGTCATTGTTCAGGAGAGGAGACTGGTCACGGTCGGTTCGACGAGCGCTGCGTACTCGAAGACGGCCGCGCCGAGCGCGACCGCCAGCGCGGCCGCCGCGACGACGACCGCGTACATCCCGAGCGAGACGGTCCCCGGGGCTGGCAGTCGGTCGCCGCCGTCGGCGGCGGTCACGTCGGCGCCGACGTCTGCGTCGTCGCGGGCCGCCTCCGCGTCGCCGGCGGCGACCGGGGTCTCGCGGAAGAACATCCGCTCGACCAGTCGGGCGAAGTACGCCAGCGTCAACAGCGTGCTCCCGACGATGACCGCGGTCAGCACCCACGACTCGGTTTCGACCGCGCCGAGCGCGATGTACCACTTGCCGACGAAGCCGACCGCGGGCGGGATTCCGACCATCGCGAGCGCGAGCACGCCGAACGCGGTCGCGCCCGCCGGGAGCCGCTCGGCCAGCCCCTCGTAGTCGTCGACCGTGCGCGCGCCGGTCGCGGTCGCGACCAGCCCCGCGGTCAGAAAGAGCCCGCCTTTCATGATCGCGTGGCCGACGAGGTGGACGAGCGCCCCGATCATCGCGGTCTCGTTGACGAGCGAGACGCCCGCGATCACGAGCCCGTACTGGGCGACCGACGAGTAGGCCAACATCCGCTTGACCTCGGTCTGGGCGACCGCGAGCACGCTCCCGGCGACGATGCTGACCGCCGCGGCGACCCCGAGCAGGTCCCGCGCGAGCGGGTTGGCCGCGAGGAACTCCGGGGTGAAGACGGTGTAGACCACCCGGATCAGCGCGTAGGCCGACACCGTCGACACCAGCGCCGAGATCAGGCCGCTGACCGAGTCCGGCGAGGCGGCGTACGCTTCGGGCTGCCAGGTGTGGAGCGGGAACACCGCGATCTTGATGAGCAGGCCGACCACGACGAACGCGAACGCCGTCTGGACGAGCGTCGTGGTGTGGCCGTACTCGGCCAGCAGGGTCGCGAGGTCGCCCATGTTGAGCGTCCCGGTGGCGATGTAGGCGTAGCCGAGCCCCAGCAAGAACAGCGACGCCCCGACGGTGCCGATCAGCAGGTACCGGAGCGCCGCGACCGCCGACCGGCCGCCGTCGCCGCTGGCGACGACCACGTACGCCGCCAGCCCCGTGATCTCGAGGAAGACGTACATGTTGAACAGGTCGCCGGTGATCGTCAGCCCGGTCAGCCCCGCGACCAACAGCAGGTAGGCCGCGTAGAAGGGGTTCGAGCGCGGCCCCGCGACGCGGGCGTAGGCGAGTACGCCCAGCGAGACCACCGCCACCAGTCCGAGCACCGTCGCCGACAGCCCGTCGACGACGAGTTCGATGCCGTAGGGGACTTCGAAGCCACCGACGACGTATCTGACCGTCCCCTCGAAGAGCGCGCGCCGGGCGAGTTCGGCCGCGACGCCGACGTGGACGGCCGAGGCGACGACCGCGACGGGCCACCCGCTTTTCGATCGGACGAGTCCGGCAAGCAACGCGAGCACCGAGCCGACGATCGGTACGGCGACCGCGAACGGAACGAGGTCACTCATCGGCTCGCACCTCCCAGAGGGTGTCGGCGTCGAGGGTGCCGTACTCGTCGTAGATGCGCACGACCAGCCCCAGCGCGACCGCGGTGAGGCTCACCCCGACGACGATGGCGGTCAGGATGAGAACGTGGGGCAACGGGCTGACGTGGGGCGCCTCGGTCGTCAGCACCGGCGGGTTCGCGCCCTCGAGGTACGCCGACGCGATGAAGAACAGGAAGATGCCGGTCTGGAAGATGTTCACGCCGATCACCTTCTTGACGATGTTGCGGTTGCCGATCATCATGTACGTGCCGACGCCCAACAGCAGGAACGTCGCCAGATAGTAGTACCGGGTGGCGATCACGTCGATCACGCCGACTCACCTCCCTCCATCCCGCCGGCGATGGCGAAAAACAGCCCGGTGATGATGCCGGCGACGATGACGCCGATGAGCAGTTCCACGAGTTCGATGCCGTACTTGCTCGCGTGATGGATGCCGAACGCCGGGTAGTCGAGGAAGGCCCCGCCCAGCGCGACCGTCGCGACGCCGATCGAGACGAACCCGAGCGTCCCGACCCCGACGATCGCCACCAGCGTCGAGGGGTCGACCCACTCGCGGGTCGGCTCGATGCCGAACGCGATGCCGAGCATCAGGATGACGGTGCCGACGATGACCCCGCCCTGGAAGCCCCCGCCCGACGAGTCGGCGCCGTGGAACATGATGAACAGCCCGAACGTGAACACGAACGGCGCGACGACTCGCACCGTCGCCATGATGATCGGACTCTCGACGTAGGCCCCCCGTTCGGTCGGCTCCGCCTCGGCGTCGGCCTCGGTCGGGTGGGCGTCGCTCATGCGAACACCTCCCGCTGGAGCACGACCAGGATTCCGACCCCCGCCGAGTAGACCACGACCGCCTCGCCGAGGGTGTCGAACCCTCGATAAGCCGCAAGCACCGCGGTGACGGCGTTTTTCACGCCGGCCTCCTTGTAGGCGTGTTCGAGGTAGTAGCCGGTCACTTCGGAGGTGGCGACCGGGGTCTCGGCGCCGCCGATCGGTGGGAGCGCCCCGAGCGTGGTCGCGAGCACGCCAACCAGCACGACGGAGACGCCAAGCGCGGGCAGGTCGAGACGTTCGAGCGTGCGCTCGCCCGACGGCCGCACGGTCTTGGTGATCGTCAGCAAGAACAGGACCGTGGTCACGCCCGCGCCGACCGCGGCCTCGGTGAGCCCGACGTCGGGGGCCTGCAACACGACCCAGATGATCGCGATCCCGAGGCTGTACGCCGCAAACGCGATGATGGAGCCGAGCACGTCCCGCAACACCGCGGTCGCGAGCGCGCAGGCGAAGACGAATCCGAGTAGCGCAAACTCCAGGCCGATCATTCGTCCACCTCCTCCTCGCGGGTCCACGGCTCGATACCTTCTTCGGCGGCCGCCCGCGCGATGGCGTGGGCGGCGGTCGGGTTCGTTATGAACATGAACAACAACAACAGCAGTGCCTTGATCGTCGAGAGGTCGGAGCCGAACGTCAGCGCCACCGCGGCCAGCGAGAGGCCGGCCGCGAGGGTGTCGCTCTTCGAGGCGCTGTGCGAGCGGGTGTAGAGGTCGGGCAGTCGGAGGATGCCGACGGCGGCCACGAACGCGAAGAACACCCCGCCGGCCGCGAGCAGGGCGATCGCGATCTCTCGGGGCGTCACAGCACACCACCCCGCTCGACCGTGAACTTCGAGATGGCGATGCTCATCAGGAAGTTCAACAGCGCGTAGACGATCGCGATGTCGAGCGCCGACGACTCGCCGAGGGCGGCCGCGACGAGCGCGATCACGATGACGGTGTTCGTGCCGATGACGTTGACCGCGATGACGCGGTCCTGCATCGTCGGCCCCCGGACCAGCCGGTAGACGACCGCCAGCGAGACGAGGACGAACGCACCGGCGGCCGTCAACAGCGCGGTACTGATGAACGTCACGCGTTCTCACCTCCCGTCGGTCGCTCGGCGTCGTCCGAGTCGGCGTCGCGCTCGGCGGGGCTCGGGATGCGAGCCGCCGACCGGCCGTAGAAGACGAACCGGACCGCCCGCTCTAGGGTCCCGCCGAGCAGGTCCTCGCGCGCGCCGTCGGTGAGCGCGTGTACCGTGAAGTGGCGCCGGGAGACGTCGATCGTGAGCGTCCCCGGGGTGAGGGTGATGCTGTTCGCCAGCGTCGTCACCGGGAGCTCCGACCACACCGCGGCGTCGAACTCGACGACCTCGGGGTCGATCGGGAGGTCCGGGTGAAGGACGACGTACGCGATCTGGAAGTTGGCCTTCGCGATCTCCCACAGCAGGAACGGCGCGTACACCACCAGACGTCCGAGCCGCCCCACGAGCCGCGACACGTCGACGAACCCGCTGAGCGAGATCCGCCAGAGGAGCCCGGCGACTACGAGGCCGCTTATCGCGCCGGTCGCCAGATCGAAGGTCGACAGCGTTCCCCCGACGAGCAGATAGAAGCCGTAGGCCCACCCGAACAGCACCGCGAACTGGCCGAGCCCCGCGCGGCGGGCGAGCGGGAACCGCCGGGTCGGTCGCTCGACCGGCGCGATCTCGACCGCGAGGCCCGCGCGTTCGAGTTCGGTCTCCAGGGGCGGCAACAACGGCGTCATCCCCGAGGGGTTGAATTCGGGGTCGAGCACCACGGTTTCGACGTCGTTTTCGGCGGCGTACCGGCCCAACACGTCGGCGTAGTCGCCGGGGTTGAACAGGTACTCGTCGGGGCCGACCAGCGCGGTCTCGACGCCGATCGACGCCGCGTTGTCGCCGAGGTCCTCGGCGACCCACGCGCGGACCCGATCGAGCAGCTCGGTCGCGTCCTCGGGCGGGTCACCGACCGTGACCCGCTCGGAGACCGGATAGACGAAGTGAAGCGTCGGGGCCGCGCCCGGCTCGGCGTCGACGGCGCTCTCGGCGGCGTACGCCACCGTGTTGCGGAGCGTGACCGAATCCCGAACCGGGACCAGAATCTGGGTCCCCGTCATCGGAGTGGGCCGCTCGAACTGATTCGTCCGGAACGACGATACACCGGTAGGTGGCCGACCATCGTGAGAGTCCTATCTGAAAAGGGTAGCCAGTGTATAAAGATTGCTTCGGTTTCCCGAGACCCGGTGGCACGGCCGGATCGCGAATCGCGCGACCGGACCGGGCCGCCGGCAGGTCAGTCGAGTTCGGCGGCGATCCCGTCGGCGACCGCCCGACCCAGTTGGGCCTTCGAGCCCTCGTAGGTCCGGACGCTGTGCTCGCGGACGAAAAGCGCTCGGGTCTCGTCGCCGCCCATCACGCTGGCGTCGTTCGCGACCACGAACGAGAGGTCCGCGCGCCGGAGCGTCTCGCGGGCGCGCTCGACCATCGCGGCGTCGTCGCCGGCGGTCTCGGCCTTGAAGCCGACGATCGGGAGGTCGCTGTCGGCCCGGATCTCGTCGATGAGCTTCGGCGTGGGCGCGAGATCGAGCGATCGCTCTCGACCCGAGCGGAGCTTCTCGTCGGCGGGGTCGACGGTGTAGTCGGCGATCGCGGCCGCCGAGACGAGCGCGTCCGTGCCCTCGGCGACCGACTCCCGGACCGCCCCGAGCATCTCCGCGGCGGATTCGACCGAGACGAGATCGGCGTACGGGATCGGGCCGCCGGTCGTCTCGCGGTCGACCGGGTGGGGGCCGACCGGGCCATGGACCAGCGTCACGTCCGCACCGAGCGCGTAGCAGGCGCGGGCGACCGCCCGGCCGGTCTTGCCCGACGATCGGTTGGTCAGCACGCGCACGGGGTCGATCGGTTCGGCGGTCGCCCCGGTAGTGATCGTTACGTGCGCGCCCGAGAGGGCGTCCGGGGCGGCCGCGCGTGCGACCGCCAGCGCGATCGCGTCGGCAGTCGCGATCTTGGCCTTTCCCTCCTCGATCCGAGGGGCGACGAACTCGACGCCCCACGACTCGACGCGCTCGATCGCGTCGAGCACGCCCGGATGGTCGTACATCGGTTCGTGCATCGCGGGCGCGACGACGACCGGCAGATCCGCGCCGAGCGCGGTGGTCGCGGTCGTCGTGACCGGCGTATCGTCGATCGCGGCCGCCACCTTGCCGACGGTGTTGGCGGTCGCTGGCGCGATCAGGAACACGTCTGCCCACCCGTCGCGTCCGCAGAGGTCGACGTGCTCGACGCCGCCGGTGATCTCGGTGACGACGGGCGCGTCGGTCGCGAACTCGACCGCCCACGGGTGGACGATTCCGGCGGCGCTGTCGGTCATCACCGCCCGGACAGCGGCGCCCCGCCTCCGGAGTTCGTGGGCCAACTCGACTACCTTCACCGCCGCGATACTGCCGGTCACGCCCACCGCGACGTTGACTCCCGCGAGCATGGCGGATCTTGGGGCCGGCCCACGTTAAATGGGAGGGGGTTCGGGTCGGCGACTCCCGAATCGGGGCGCTACGCCGCGGAAACAGAGAGATAATAAACTGAAAGGGATCCTTGAAACGGTTGCAACGGTCCGGCAGAACACACCGAACGCACCGGGAACGTGGACCCGGTTGATATACCCTCGGCGTCACCGTCACACTGTATGCCCGAATACGCCCTCGCCGACGAACGTGCCGACGACGTAAGCGCGGCTTTCGAACTGCTGTCGAGCGCCCGCCGCCGGGGCGTCCTCTACGCGGCCGACCGAGGGACGGAGACGTCCGTCGAAGCGCTGGCCGAACGCATCGCGACCTGGCTGGGCGACCCCGACGCCTCGACCGTCGCGTTATCCCTGCGCCACACCCACCTGCCGAAGCTCGCGGACGCGGGCGTCGTCGAGTACGACTCCGAGCGCGGCACGGTCGAACTCGCCGACGGGGTCAGCGACCTCGAACCGTATCTGGCGTCGATCTCGGACTCCGACGCCGGTCGGACCTCGGGGCGACGGGCCTCGGAGCTGAACGCCTGAGTCGCGGTCCCCCGCCGCCGATCCCCGCCGCTCGCCGGAACTTTTAGGCTCCGCTCACCCGAAGGCCCCAGCGTGGACAGCGTCGAAATCAGCACCGTCGTCTACGTGCCGCCCGAGGAGGCCTACGATTTTCTCGCGGACTTCGAGGGGTACGCCGATTACTCGAACCACCTCGACGGCGTCGATCGGCACGGCGACGGCGGTCCGGGAACCGAGTACGACATCCGCCTCTCGTGGTGGAAACTCGAATACACCGTCCGGTCGGCGGTGACCGAACTCGACCGCCCGAACACCATCGATTGGCGGCTCGTCAAGGACCTGAACGCCCACGGGCGCTGGGTCGTCGAACCCGCGCCCGACGAGGCGCCGCCCGACCGCGGGTCGGCCTCGCGGGTCCGGCTCGTCATCCGGTTCGACGCCGACTCGGCGAGTTCCGACATGCTCGATCTGCCGCGGCTCGTCTCGCTGAGTTGGGTCGTCGAGAAGGTGAAACCGATCGTGTTACAGGAAGCAGAGCGGGTGGTCGAGCGCATCGTCGCGGACCTCGAAGGCGAGCCCCGAGCGGTCGAGCTGACGCTTCACGAGGCCCCCGACGCCGTGTGATTACTCGCCGGCGTCGCCGTAATCACCGCCGTACTTGAGAAAGAAGTACGCGAGTCCGAGCGTGAACACCATCGCGGCGGTCGTCGCGACGCCGAGGGTCTTGGCTGTCGACGGGATGGCCGGCCCGGCCGCCTCGCCGCCCCCGCCCGCGTCGGGCGACACCGTGATCGTCCCGACCATGCCCGCGCTCCGGTGGGGCGTACAGTAGTACTCGTAGTCGCCTTCGACCTCGAAAGTGTGGCTGTACTCGTGACCGGTGTTGTACGTCTCGCTGTCGCCGCCTTCGGTCCCCTCCCAGTCCGCGCCCTCGGGCGTCGAGTCGGCGACCACGTTGTGGTTGTCCGAGTCCCAGACCCACTTGACGGTCGTCCCGGGCTGGATCTCGATCTCGGCGGGTTCGAACACGAGGTCGCCGCCGGGGCCGACGGTCACTTCCTTCGTGGCCCCGCCACCGCCGCCGCCGCCCGATTCCTCGCCGCCCTCGTCTTGCGCCGCTGCGGTTCCGGCCGCCCCCGCGGCCGCCGCTGCGCCCGTGGCGGTCCGCATGAAGCCGCGGCGAGTGACCGACTCGCTCGATTCCGTGTTCGTCATGCGTGATGGTAGCGGTGGCGGGTACTCTATACTTTCGATCCGACCTTTCGGCGCCCGACCGCGTCGTCGCTCGAAACGAGCGCCGGCGCCGGCGACCTGCTACGTTCGCACCTCCCCGGTGTCCGAAATCGAGATCGCATGTGTAGTCGCGTCCGCGGGCGCGTCCGTGTCGAACTCGAACTGCGCTTGCTCGCCGCCCGCAAGGGCGAACTCCGGCCCCCGGACCGACTCCACCTCGGCGGCCCGATCGTCGTAGAACGTGACGATCGGGACGATTTCGGTGTCCGCGCCCGTGTTGGCGACGGTGACGGCCACCGTCACCTCCCCGACCGGGACCACCTCGTCGGCATCGGGACCGCCGGAATCCCGGACGGTCGAATCGACGACCGCGAGGTTCGCGTCGGTCTGCTGGCGGCTCTCGCGGTAGATGTGGAGCCGATTGCGCGCCGACTGCACCGCGCGGGCGGCCGCCTCGTCGTCGAGTCGTTCTTCGACCCGGAGCAGTTGATTGTCGACTTCGTCGACGATGCCGCCGCGGTCGGCGCGGTCGCGCTCCTCGAAGGCGTCGAGCCGGTCGCTCACCGTCCGAAGCTCCGATCGCAGGTCGTCGTCCCCGTCGGTCTCCTCGATCGCTCGTGCGAGGTCGTCGCGGATGTCGATGAGTGCAGGTAGCGGTGTCACGGTCCCACCCGCCGACACCTACCGGCCAGACCGAGAAGTGTCCACTGGCCGCGAACCCACACGGGGCAGGCGGCCCGTCGACGAATAAACACACAATGAGTTTTCGGTTGTTCCGGAACGTTTTTGCCCGGAACGACACATTGGACGGGTATGGCAGACGAAACCGAAGCCGAGCTCCGGTCGCAGTTCACAGACGCCTTCGAGGGCGCAGACTACCCGGTCACCAATCCGATGGATCTGGTGCCCGCGCTCCCCGACGGGCCGGGCACGAAGTTCGAGGCCGGCGACGTGAGCTTCACCGCGATGGAGCTGTCCACGAAGATGTCCGACGCGCAGGACTTCCCCTACGACGACGTCGACACGCTGGTCGAGGACCTGATTCAGGGCCTGAAAGACAAGGAGATGCTGTAGCTACTCGTCGTCCTCTTCCTCGGGAAGCGCGACTAACAGCACTTCCCACACGCCGTACTGCTCGTTGAAGTGGCTGTCCAGCACGCGGTCTTTCTCGCCGATCGGGATCGGCTGTTGGGGATGGGACAGTTCGAGCCACGTCACTGTGGGCTCGGTGATGTCCATCTCCGCGATGTCCTCGGGCTGGGCCGGCTCGGTCGGATCGTGCTGGCCTCGCTCGTCTGGTCCTGTCGGTGTGCCTTGACGTTCCACGATAACCCCCACGCCTCGTACCACCCCGTCCGGTAAAACCTTGCCGGCGCCCCGGTGCCGTCTGGGAGTCGGAAGCTCCAAGTTCGCCTCGGCCCAAGCGTCGGTCATGAGAACGCGGTGGCTCCGGCGCGGCCTCGGCGTCGCGCTCGCGACGACGGTCGCGTTCGTCGGGCGGGCGCTCGCCCACGGCGGGAGCTTGCGGGCGGCCACGGGGTCGCTCTCGATCCCGACGTGGCTGTTCTTGCTGACCGGCGGCGGGGTGGTGGGCGCGTCGTTCCTGCTCGCCAGCTTCGTGACCGACCGGGCGTTCATCCGGGCGGTCCACGAGTGGCGCCGGGTCGCGGACGCCCCGCTGGCGGTCGCCCGGCGCGCGACCGGAGCGGTGTCGGTGGTCGCGCTGTTCGGCGTCGTGGCCGTCGGCTTCCTCGGCCCGACCGATCCGCTCCGCAACGCCGCGATACTGGTAGTGTGGGTCGGCTGGTGGGCGGGCTACGTCGCGACCGTCTACCTACTGGGCAACAGTTGGCCCGCGCTCAACCCCTGGCGGGCGCTCGCCGAATGGCTCCCGTCGCTCGACCGCGCGTACCCCGAGCGGTTCGGCGCGTGGCCAAGCGTGGTCGGACTGCTCGCGCTCATCTGGCTCGAAGTCGTGAGCCCGCTGGCCGACGAGCCGCGACTGCTCGCGGGCGTCGTCGTCGGCTACTCGGTCGCGACGCTCGCCGGCGCCGCCGTCTACGGCTCGGACGCGTGGTTCGACCGCGTCGACCCCGTCTCGCGGGTGTTCCGGTACTACGGCCGGGTCGCCCCGCTCCAGCGCACCGACGACGGCCTCGAACTCCGGCCGCCCGGCGCGGCGCTGACCGAGCCCCGTCTCGTCGACGGTCGCGACGAGATCGCGTTCGTCGTCGCGCTCCTGTGGGTGACCACCTACGACGGCTTCGTCGGGACGCCCGTCTGGGCCGACCTCGCCCGCGGCGCCGTCGGACTCGGGGTGCCCGCGGTCGCGGTCTACCCCGCGGGGCTGTTGATCGGGTTCGCCGCGTTCCTCGGCGCCTACCGCCTCGCCTCGCGGTCCGCGCGCGAGACCGCCGAGACCTACCTCACCCCCGACGCGATCGCCCGCCGGTTCGCACCCTCGCTGCTCCCGATCGCGGCCGGCTACCACCTCGCGCACTTCCTCGGATACTTCCTCTCGCTATCGCCCGCGCTGACCGCCGCGGTGACCAGCCCGCTGTCGCCGCCGCTCAATCCGGTGTTGATCGTGCTCCCCGGCTGGTTCGGCGGGCTCGCGGTGGCGTTCGTGCTCGTCGGCCACCTCGTGGCGGTCTGGGTCGCCCACGCGACCGCCTACGAGGTGTTTCCCGGCCGCCTGCAGGCGGTCCGGAGCCAGTACCCGTTCGTCGTCGTGATGGTCCTCTACACCATGAGTAGCCTCTGGATCGTGTCCGCGCCCGACGTCACACCCCCGTTCGTATGAGCTCAGAGACAGCCACCCACGAGACCCGCGTCCCGCCGGACGAATCGCCCGCGGAGTGCCCGTACTGTCAGCGCCCGCTGGAGAGCGCCGAGTTGCTCACGCTCCACAAGGGCCTCGACCACTGGGAGCGACTCGACGACGACGAGCGCGAGCGGTTCCGCGAGACCTACGCGGCCGAAAGCGAGAGCCTTCGGAGCTTCCGGCTCAAGCTCTTGGGCCTGCTGGTGGTGCTTTACTTCGCGTTCCTGTTCGTCTACTCGTACGTGACGACCGACCCCATCAGCGCCGGGATGGTCGCGACCGCTCGCGGGCCGATAGTCGGAGCGCTTTAGTCGGCGCCGTCCGCAACTACTGGTATGGACGAGCAACCGGGACTGAGCGACGAGTATCGCAAGGCCAGCCCGTGGCCGGTGTTCGTGGCGTTCGGACTCGCAATCTTCGAAGTGGGCATCGTCATGGCGCTGTTCCCAGTCGCGGTCGGCGGTCTCTTGCTGTTCGTCGGGAGCGTCGTGGGCATCCTGCGCGAATCCGGGTACGTCGCGGACCCGTGGAAGGGGCTGGTCACGGCGTCGGTGATCTGTCTCGCGGTCGGCGGCGCGGTCGCGTTGACCACGACGAACGCCGTCCGTCTCCGGGGGATCGCCGTGCTGGTCGGCGGGCTGTTAGTGTTGCTCGCGGGCGTGTTCGGCTCGTTCTGGGAGCCGGCCGCCGCCTGACCCGGACGAATCGGCAATTTATTTGAGACCCCGCTCGTAACACCCGAGCATGGCAACACCGCTGTTCGAACGCGAGACGTGGCTCGACATCTCGGTCAACATCATCCCGCTTCTCATCATCGGGTTCTTCATCGCGCTGTTTACGGTCGCCACGCCCTGGGAGATCGAGGGGCTGACCTCCGTCATCGGCTACGGCCTGCTGATCGTCCCCTTCCTGTTGCTGGCGTATCTCACCTACATCGCGGCCTCGCTCATCGAGGGCGCCGAGGCCTGATCGCCGCGTCGACGCGACCGCTCTAGGTTCGCGAGTCTACGACCTGACGGACGAGCGAGCGATCTACTCGATCGGATACCGTCCGTGCTCTTTCATCTCGTAATCGCCCGCCGCACTGGCGGCGACGGAACCTAACCTTTCTTTACGTTGTAGTCCTGACTCTGCGGTATGGTAGAAGCCGGGCAAATAGCACTTACCGTCGTCATGGGGGTGTTCCTCCTCGCGGTCGCCGCGTTCCTCACGCGCTTCGAGGACTGGCGGTCGTACGCCCCCATCGCGAGCGGTGGCGGCTACGTCGGCGAACAGACTGGGCAAGCACACCAAGAGAAGCCATCCGGGATCAGCCGTTGGCTGACCACGGTCGACCACAAGGACATCGGCATTCTCTACGGGCTCTACGGCCTCACCGCGTTCGCGTGGGGCGGCATCGCGGTCCTGCTGATGCGGACCGAACTGGCCACGCCGACCGAGGCCATCATCGGTGCGAACTTCTACAACGCCCTGCTGACGACCCACGGGATCACGATGCTATTCCTGTTCGGAACGCCGATCATCGCGGCGTTCGGCAACTACTTCATCCCGCTCTTGATCGGAGCCGACGACATGGCGTTTCCCCGGATCAACGCCATCGCGTTCTGGTTGCTCCCGCCGGCCGCCATCCTCATCTGGATCGGCTTCCCGCTGGCGGCGACCGACATCGGCATCGCGCCCGCCGAGACCAGCTGGACGATGTACACGCCGCTGTCGGTCGAGCAGGCCAACCCCGGGGTCGACCTGATGTTGCTCGGACTCCACCTCTCTGGAGTGTCGGCGACGATGGGTGCGATCAACTTCATCGCGACCATCTTCACCGAGCGCGGCGATGAGGTCGGCTGGGAGCGCCTCGACATCTTCTCGTGGACGATGCTGACCCAGTCGGGGCTCATCCTGTTCTCGTTCCCGCTGCTGGGGAGCGCGCTGGTGATGTTGCTCCTCGACCGGAACTTCGGGACGATGTTCTTCGCGGTCGAGGGCGGCGGCCCGATGCTGTGGCAACACCTGTTCTGGTTCTTCGGCCACCCCGAGGTGTACATCCTCGTGTTACCGCCGATGGGACTGGTGAGCCTGATCTTGCCCAGATTTGCGGGCCGGAAGCTGTTCGGATTCAAGTTCGTGGTCTACTCGACACTGGCGATCGGCGTCCTCTCGTTCGGGGTGTGGGCCCACCACATGTTCTCGACCGGGATGGACCCCCGGATCCGGGCGTCGTTCATGGCGGTGTCGTTGGCGATCGCGGTGCCGTCGGCGGTCAAGACCTTCAACTGGATCACCACCATGTGGAACGGCCGGCTCCGGCTGACCGCCCCGATGCTGTTTTGCATCGGATTCGTCCAGAACTTCATCATCGGCGGGGTGACCGGCGTCTTCCTCGCGTCGGTCCCCGTCGACCTCGTGCTCCACGACACCTACTACGTGGTCGGGCACTTCCACTTCATCGTGATGGGCGCGATCGCTGTCGCCGGGTTCGCGGGTATCTACTACTGGTTCCCGCTTTTCACCGGCCGGATGTACCAGAAGACCCTCGCGAAGGTGCACTTCTGGACCACCATGATCGGTTCGAACCTGACGTTCTTCGCGATGCTGTTCCTGGGGTACGGCGGGATGCCCCGGCGGTACGCCACCTACCTCCCGCAGTTCACCGACTGGCACCTCGTCGCGACCGTCGGCGCCTTCATCATGGCGTTCGGCCAGTTGGTCTTCGTCTGGAACCTCGTGACGTCGTGGCTCGAAGGCCCCCGCGTCGGCTCGGGCGACCCGTGGGACCTCGAAGACGACGGGCTCAAGACCAAGGAGTGGACGTGGTTCGAGCGCAAGCGCGAGACCGCAATCGCCACCGACGGCGGCGAACCGAACGAGCAGGACGTCCGCACCGACGGCGGCGAGCCGAGCGGCGAGGAGACCGACTCTCGCTCCGGTCGGCGTAGCGAAGAAGAGTAACGCGGCCGCGTTTTTCCGTCGTTTCAGTTCGTCTCGTCTCGCCGCTGGTCTCCACCGGCGACCGGGAGGCTCACGTCACCGCGAGGATGATCCCCATGGCGAACATGAGGATCGCGAGTCCCCCCAACAGCAGGGCGAGGAGGTCTTTTTCGGTCACGTTCGTGCTACGCGCCGACCGGATGAAAAGGCTAATCCTTCCGCCCGCCCGACGTTCGGCCGTGACTGGGACGCTCCGCGGGCGGTCGATCGTGGTCGCGCTCTACGCCGTCATCGTCGGGATCACCGGCGTCGTCGGCGCGATACTCGGCGCGTTCGGACCCGACGACCTCACCCCGGTCGCGCTGTTCGGACTGATCGACATCCAGCCCACGCCGCTCGGGCTGGCGGTCTACGGCGCGACCACCATCGGTCTGATACTCGGAGTCCTGCTGGGGCTGGTCGCGTACGTCTCGCGACGGGTCGACGCCGAACGGGCCGGCGAACAGAGCTGAGAGGCCCGCCCCGGCCGGCGAACCGCTCGGGATAACCTTTTCACCGGCCGGCACAACGTTGCGGTATGGACGTGTCGGCAGTGGCAGACGGCGGCCTCTCCGGGAGCAAACCGAAGGTCAAAGACTACATGACCCGCGACGTGGCGACGGTCACGCCCGACGACAGCGTCGAGGAGGTATCCCGTCGCATCGCCGAGAGCAACGAGCACAACGGCTTTCCGGTGTGTGACGGACGGCGCGTCGAGGGGTTCATCACCGCCCGCGACATGCTGCTGGCCGACCCACAGGAGCCGATCTTCAAGGTGATGAGCCAGGAGCTCATCGTCGCCCACCCCGACATGGACGTCAACGACGCCGCCAGAGTGATCCTCCGGTCGGGCATCCAGAAGCTCCCGGTGGTCGACGACGCGGGCAACCTCGTCGGGATCATCTCGAACACCGACGTGATCCGCTCGCAGATCGAGCGCGCGACCCCCGAGAAGGTCGGAAAGCTGATGCGGACCCTCGAATCGATCCACGACACCGAGGTCGAACAGACCCGCCGCGAGATCCCGCTCGACGAACTCACTCCCACGCAGGGGAAGGTGTACGCCGACGAGCTCGAAGGTCGGTCCTACGAGCTCGAACGCGGGCTCGCCGAGCCGCTGGTCGTCATCGAACACGCGACGCGCGAGGGAACCGATTTCCTGTTGGCCGACGGCCACCACCGGGCGCTGGCGGCCGACCGCCTTGACATCGAGGAGATGGACGCGTACGTGATCGTGGTCGACGAGGTGGTCGAGCTCGGGATGGAGAAGACCGCCGAGAAGGAGGGTCTCGAAACGATCGACGACGTGAAGGTGGTCGACTACGCCCGCCACCCGCTGGTCGAGACGACCAAGCGCCTCCAGTAGCGGCCGGCCACCGGCTGTGTTCCGCGACGCCGACGGACCGCAACGACCCACTCATATTAATTAGCCCTCGGGCAAATGTTGACGTATGTACGACGAGGACGACCTCGCGGAGATACGCGACGCGAAGGACGAGTGGGAAGACGAGACCCTCGGTCCGGTCCTCGACGCGTACGGCGAGCGCAAAGACCGGTTCGCGACCGTCTCGAACCTCGAAGTCGACCGGCTGTACACGCCCGACGACGTCGCCGACCTCGACTACGAAGAGGATCTGGGCTTTCCCGGCGAGGAGCCCTACACCCGGGGGCCGTACCCGACGATGTATCGGGGCCGGACGTGGACGATGCGACAGTTCGCGGGGTTCGGCACCGCCGAGGAGACCAACGAGCGGTTCCACTACCTGATCGACGAGGGCCAGACCGGCCTCTCGACGGCGTTCGACATGCCGAGCCTGATGGGCAAAGACTCCGACGACCCCCTCTCGGACGGGGAGGTCGGCAAGGAGGGCGTCGCGGTCGACACCCTCCGGGACATGGAGATTCTGTTCGACGGCATCGACCTCTCGGAGGTCTCGACCTCCTTTACGATCAACCCCTCGGCGCCCGTGATCTACGCGATGTACATCGCGCTTGCCGACCAGCAGGGGATCCCCCGCGAGGAGCTCCGGGGCACCATGCAAAACGACATGCTCAAGGAGTTCATCGCCCAGAAAGAGTGGGTGATTCCCCCCGAGCCCTCGCTTGACATCGTGACCGACACCGTCGAGTTCGCGGTCGAGGAGACTCCCAATATCAAGCCGATCTCCATCTCGGGCTATCACATCCGGGAGGCGGGCTCGACCGCGGTCCAGGAGCTCGCGTTCACGCTCGCCGACGGGTTCGCGTACGTCGAGGACTGTCTGGACCGCGGGCTCGACGTCGACGAGTTCGCGCCCCAACTGTCCTTTTTCTTCAACTCCCACAACGCCATCTTCGAGGAGGTCGCGAAGTTCCGGGCCGCCCGGCGGATCTACGCGACCGTGATGGGCGAGTGGTACGGCGCCGAGGCCGAGGCGAGCAAACAACTCAAGTTCCACACCCAGACCGCCGGCCAGAGCCTGACCGCCCAACAGCCGCTCAACAACGTCGTGCGAGTGACGATTCAGGCGCTCGCCGGGGTGCTGGGCGGCACCCAGAGCCTCCACACCAACAGCTTCGACGAGGCGCTGGCGCTCCCGTCCGAGAAGGCGGTCCGGGTCGCGCTCCGGACCCAGCAGATAATCGCCGAGGAGTCGGGCGCCGCCGACATGGTCGACCCGCTCGGCGGGTCGTTCGCGGTCGAGAGCCTGACCGACGAGGTCGAGGAGAAGGCGATGGCGTACATCGAGGAGATCAAAGAGATGGGCGACGGGTCGGTCCGGGACGGCGTGCTCGCGGGCATCGAGCAGGGGTACTTCCACCGCGAGATACAGGACGCCTCCTACGAGTACCAAGAACGCGTCGAGGACGGCGAGGAGACGGTCGTCGGGGTCAACAAGTACGAGATCGACGAGGACACCCGGCCGGACATCCTCAAGGTCGACGAGACGGTCCAACAGCGCCAGCGCGAACGGCTGGCCGCGGTCAAAGACGAACGCGACGACGAGGCGGTCGAGGCGGCGCTGGCCGACCTGCAGGACGCGATCGACGACGATCGCAACGTGATGCCGTCGATCGTCGACGCCGTGAAGGCCTACGCCACGATGGGCGAGATCATGCAGGTGTTCGAGGCCGAGTACGGGAGCTATCAGGAGACCGTCAACGTGGCCTGACAGTCCAAACGGTTTTCCGAGGCGGCGATCACAGTCTCGGTGTGAGCTACACCGTCCAGTACTACGATCTCGTGCTCGTCGCCATCATCGCGACGATGGCCGGCGGCGCCGCAGTCGGCTACCTGACCGCGCTGGCGCTGCCGACCGCGATCACCCTCGCAGGCCTGCTCGCCGCGGCGCTGATCGGGCACGGGCTGTTCGTCAGGGGGCCGGTCGACGGCCCCGAAGACCTCACCGAGGAAGTGGACGCGCTCAACTGAGCGACGCGCAACCGCCCGTTTCCCGCGACCGGCGGCTCGAAGGCGGCCCCCTCCGACAGTGTGGCACTTCTCGGCAAGCTTTATTACTCTCCTTAGAGAGGTTTAGGACGACCCTATGTCTGACGATACCGTGGAACTCGAAGCGCGACTGGCAGAACAGGACGCGTTCGAGCCGCCGGCCGAGTTCGTCGAGCAGGCGAACGTCGCCGACGAGTCGATCTACGAGGAGTTCGAACAGAACTGGCCCGAGTGCTGGGAGCGGGCCGCCGACCTCCTCGACTGGGACGAGGAGTACGATACGGTACTCGACGACTCGAACCCGCCGTTCTACGAGTGGTTCACCGGCGGGGAGCTGAACGCCTCCGCGAACTGTCTGGACCGGCACCTCGAGGAGCGCGGCGACGAGCCCGCGATCGAGTGGGTCGGCGAGCCCACCGACGAGGACGACCGCACCTACACCTACGAGGAGCTTCACCGGGAGGTCAACGAGTTCGCGGCCGCGCTTCGCGACCTCGGGGTCGGCGAGGACGACGTCGTGACGATGTACATGCCGATGATCCCCGAGCTCCCGATCGCGATGCTGGCGTGCGCTCGCATCGGCGCGCCCCACAGCGTCGTGTTCGCGGGGTTCTCCGCCGAAGCGCTCGCGACCCGGATGGAGAGCGCCGACTCGGAGTATCTGGTCACCGCAAACGGCTACTACCGGCGGGGCGACCCCCTCGACCACCACGAGAAGACCCGCGAGGGGCTCGCCGACGTCGGCCACGAGGTGTCGGACGTCGTGGTGGTCGACCGACTGGGCGAGGACGACCACGGCCACGAGCTGGCTGACGGCGAACGCTACTATCGGGACCTCGTCGCCGACCACGAGGGCGCGACGGTCGAACCGGTCGCCCGCGACGCCGAAGACATGCTGTTCTTGATGTACACCTCGGGCACGACGGGCAAGCCAAAGGGCGTCAAGCACACGACCGGCGGCTACCTGTCCTGGGCCGCCTGGACCTCCCAGGCCGTACTGGACATCAAGCCCGAGGACACGTACTTTTGCTCGGCGGACATCGGCTGGATCACCGGCCACTCGTACATCGTCTACGGCCCGCTCGCGCTGGGGACGACGACGATGATGTACGAGGGCACCCCGGACTACCCCGAGCGCGACCGCCTCTGGGAGATCGTCGAGGAGTACGAGGCGACCCAGCTGTACACCGCGCCCACCGCCATCCGGGCGTTCATGAAGTGGGGCACCGAGTACCCCGACGACCACGATCTCTCGTCGTTGCGCTTGCTCGGGACGGTGGGCGAACCCATCAACCCGCGGGCGTGGAAGTGGTACTACAAGCACATCGGCGACGAGTCGTGTCCCATCGTCGATACGTGGTGGCAGACCGAGACCGGCGGCATGATGGTGACCACGCTGCCCGGCGTCAAAACGATGAAGCCCGGAAGCGCGGGCCCGCCGCTCCCGGGCGTCGACGTCCGGATCGTCGACACCGAGGGCGAGGAGGTCGAGGCGGGCCGCGCGGGCTATCTCACCGTCAACAAGCCCTGGCCCGGCATGCTCCGCACCCTCTACGACAACGACGAGCGCTACGTCGACGAGTACTGGGCGGAGTACTCGGACACCGACTCCGAGGACCCCGACGACTGGGTGTACTTCCCAGAGGACGGCGCGAAGATCGACGACGACGGCTACATCACGGTACTGGGCCGGGTCGACGACGTGCTCAACGTCTCGGGCCACCGGCTGGGGACGATGGAGATCGAGTCGGCGATCGTCGGCGTCGAGGGCGTCGCCGAGGCCGCGGTCGTCGGGGGCGACCACGAGATCAAAGGCGAGGCCGTCTACGCGTACGTGATCACCGAGGACGGCTACGAGGGCGACGAGGAGATGCGCTCGCGGATCGTCGAGGGCGTCGAGGACGCGATCGGTCCGATCGCCCGCCCCGAACAGGTCGTGTTCACGCCCGAACTGCCGAAGACTCGATCGGGCAAGATCATGCGCCGACTGCTCGAAGACATCGCGAACGGCGAGGAACTCGGCAACACCTCGACGCTACGCAACCCCGACGTCGTCGAGGACATCCAGACGAAGGTCGGCGGCGACTGATCGCTCGGGCGCCGGGCCGGCTCAGTCCTCGGGTTCGGCGACCGGGGTGTCGAACCGCATCTCGCCCTCGCGGGCGTACTCCCCGTCGTCTTCGGGGATCGAACGCACCGTCTCGAAAAAGCGGTCGGTGATCACCTCGCTGACCACCTCGGTCAGCGACGACTCTTCTTCGTCTTCGACTTCCCCGAGCAGTCCCAGCGGGATCTGGGCGCCCGCCATGTCGGCGTGACCGCCGGCGCTCCCGATCTGGCCGAACGCCGCCCGCACCGTCTCGCCGAGATCGACGTCGGTCCCCCGCGAGCGCGCGGAGACGAACACCGTCCCGTCCATAAAGCCGTAGACGAGGGTGGTCGTCACCTGTTCCATGTCGAGCAGTCGGTCGGCGGCTTGGGCCAGCGCGTCCCGATCGGAGAGCGACCCGACGCAACTCGCGAGCACGGTGCCCTCGATGCATCGATTTCGAATGGCTCGGGCGATCGTCTCGAAGGTGTCGGCGCTGACCGAGGGGCTCTCGACGCGGTCGAGGACGCCGGTGTCGGCGTGGGGCAACAGGAAGGAAGCGGCCTCGAAGTCCGCGATCGAGACCTCGCGGGCGAAGTCCTTGGTGTCGACTCGGATACCGTACAGCAGTCCCGTCGCGACGTCCTCGGTGAGTTCGATCCCCAACCGCTGGACGTGCTCGGCGAGCAGGGTCGAGGTCGCGCCCACGTTGCGCCGCAGGTCGACGAACGTCGCCTCGACCGGCTCTTTCGGCGGGTGGTGGTCGACGACGATGTCGACGGGGGTGTCGGCCGGAAGCTGATCGTTGACCCCCGGTCTGGAGTGGTCGACCAGCGCGATCCCCCCGAACTCCGAGCGGTCGAAGTCCTCGGGGTCGAGGTCCCGGAGGTCGATCTCGAGGAGATTGACGAACGCCCGGTTCTCCTGGTGGGAGATCTCTCCGAAATAACAGAGCTCCGCGTCGACGCCGAGCGCCGCCGCGATCCGCCCGAGCGCGACCGCGCTGGCGATGGCGTCCGGGTCGGGGTTGTCGTGCATGAACACTCCGAGCGTCCCGTCGATGCCCCGGAGGGTCCGCTGGAGATTCGCGGTGCGGTCGGCGCTCTCGCCCAGCGACACCGACAGCACCCGCGCTGCCAGCGCGTCGGTCGGATCGACGAGCCGATCCGCGACCGCCGCCATCGCCGCTCGGTCGCGCTCGGCGGCGTCCCGGCCGACGTACACCACGAGGTAGGCGTCGGGGAAGTAGTCGGCCGCGAGCGAGGCGGCCTCGCGGTTGGCGACCGGATCCTCGTCGGCGATCACCACCATCTCGGGGGCGTCGACCGCCTCGAGGACCGCCGCCGAGTCGGTGGGGTCCTCGCAGTTCGCAGACACCTTGTCGTCGCGGAGGGTCTCGACCCTGTTCTCGCTGTCGTCGACGACCAACAGCTCGCCCGACATGCCGGCTAACGCGTCGACGAGGGTCTGGCCGACGGTGCCACAGCCCAGGACGAGCCGGGAGACCATTGTAGCCCGCGATTTCGCTTGCTCGGCCTAAAGTCTACCGTCTACGCGACGACCCGCCCGCCGGCCGTGTGACTCGCGGTCGGGCCCGTTGTCAGGACTACCCGCCGCCGCCGGCGACGCCGCTACCGATTGCGGCGCCACAGTCGTTGCACGCGACGACGTAGAAGCGCTTGGACGACCGGAAGAGGCCGGCCATCTTCGCGTCGAGGTCGAGAAATTCGACGTCCGATTCCTCCGCTATCTCTCCGTCGCATTCCGGGCAGTGTACCATTCCGCCGAACCTACCGGCGGCCGCGGTAAGTGTCTTCCGTCTAACGGTATCCGGCGCCCGACCGAATCGGGGACTCCGCCTCGACGAACGCGAAAATGGAAAGACCGACCGGATCGCGTGTTACGCGGCGGTCGTCGTCACGCCACGAGCGCCGCGGCGGCGCTCTGGGCGTACTCCCAGACCGGGGCGAAGCCCGGCAGGAGCAGGACGGTCGCGACCGCGGCCGCCGCGATGGCGGCGTAGAGTCCGACCGGCTTCGACTCGATGGCGAACTCCGAGGACGGCTCCTCGATCCACATCGCCTTGACGACCCGCGAGTAGTAGTACAGCGACAGCGCGCTGTTGATCGCGCCGACCGCCGCGAGCCACCAGAAGCCCGCGCCGACCGCGCCGGCGAACAGCAGGTACTTGCTCGCGAACCCGCCGAACGGCGGGAGGCCGGCGAGGCTGAACATGAACACGGTCATCGCGGCGCACGCGAACGGCGCCCGGGTGGCGAGACCGTTGTAGTCCTCGAACGTGCGACCGACCGACCAGTACTCTGCCAGCGCGATGAACAGGAACGCGCCGGTGTTCATGAAGCCGTAGACCAGCAGGTGGGCCATGCTCGCACCCAGCACGAACTGGTCGTTACCGCCGGTCAGCGCGGCCAGCCCAATGAGGGCGTAGCCGGCGTGGCCGACCGACGAGTACGCGAGCATCCGCTTTACCGTGTCCTGGGTCGCGGCGGCGAAGTTGCCAAGCGTCATGGTGACGACCGCCAGAATCTGGACCGCCAGCACCCAGTCGATGCTCGCGGCCGCGGTCTGGACGTACGTCTCGACGGGGAACGCCACCGTGAACACGCGGAACGCGACCGCGAAGCCGGCGGCCTTCGACGCCGAGGAGAGGAACGCCGAGACGGGCGCGGGCGCGCCCTCGTAGGCCTCGGGCGCCCAGAAGTGGAACGGGACGCTCGCGGTCTTGAACGCGAACCCGCCCAGCACCATCAACACGCCGATGCCGAGCACGCCGGTCAGCCCCTCGACGCTCGCGGCCTCGGCGACCTGCGGGAGCAACAGCGAACCGCTGACCGCGTAGACGAGGCTGATGCCGTACGCCAGGATCGACGACGACAGCGCGCCGATCAGGAAGTACTTCAGCCCCGCCTCGACGCTCCCGCGGTTACGCTTGAGGATCGCGACGAGCGCGTAGGACGGCAGGCTGGAGAGTTCGAGGCTGATGAACACCACCGCGAGGCTGTTGGCGGCGGGCATCAGGGTCATCCCCGAGGCGGCCAGCGCGACGAGCGCGTAGTACTCGGCCTGATAGGAGTGATCGCGCATGTAGTCGTAGCTCGCCACGACCACGAGCGCGGTGACGCTGGCGAACACGAACGCGAAGAACAGGCTCATCGTGTCGACGACGAGCGTGTTCTGGAACAGCCGGATCGGTGCCTCGCCCGTGCCGGCGAGCAGGTACCACACCGAGACGCCGGCGGCCGCCAGCGACCCGGCGGTCGCGGTGGCCGCGAGCAGGAGGCGGTTCTCGGTGTCGGGGTTGATGCTGTCGATCACGAACAGCACGAGCGCCACCGCCACGAACAGTAGCGTCGGTGCGAGCGCCGCCCACGGCGGGAGCTGGTACACCATCTATACACCACCTCCCGCGGCCGGGGCGAGCGGATCGACCGCGTTCTGGATCATCTCGAAGAAGATGTTCGGATCGACGCCGAGCAAGACAACGAGCAGGATGAGCACCACGAGCGGCGCCACGTCGTGGAACGCCGCCGGGCTGACCTCGTAGTCGGTCTCGATCTCGAACGGTCCAAACAGGGTGCGCTGCATCGCCAACAGCAGGTAGCCCGCGACGATGACGATGCCGAACATCGCGGCCGCGGTGAACAGTACCGACCCCTCGAACGCGCCGAACGCGCCGAGGAAGATGAACAGTTCGGCCGCGAACCCGGCCATCAGCGGCAGGCCCATGTAACCGAACGCCCCCGCGACGAACACCGCGACGGTGATGGGCATCTTGCTCGCGAGCCCGGACATATCCGAGACCATCCGGGTGTGAGTCGTGTTGTAGATGACGCCGACCGCCATGAACATCAGCCCCGAGATGAGGCCGTGTGCGACCATCTGGAAGGTCGCACCGCCCATCCCGTAGACGGTGTAGGCGACCAGTCCGAGGATGACGTACCCCATCGAGGAAACCGAAGAGTACGCCACGATGCGCTTGAGGTCGGTCTGGGCCAGCGCGAGCATCGCGCCGTAGATCACGCTGATCACCGCGAACAGCGCGATGAGCTGAGCGTTCTGCTGGGCGATGTCCGGCAGCATCGTGAAGTTGAACCGGAGCAACGCGTAGGTGCCCATCTTCAGCAGGACGCCGGCCAGCATGATCGAGACCGGGGTCGGGGCTTCGACGTGGGCGTCCGGGAGCCACGTATGGAACGGGACGACCGGCACCTTGACCGCGAAGCCGACGAACATGGCGACAAACGCCACCAGCTTCAGGGTCCCGGCGCCGATCGGACCGAGCGCGCCGAGCTCGCCGGCCCGGAGCGCTTGTGCGACCGCGGCCATGTCGAAGGTGTTGACCGCATCGCCCAAGCCGAACACCAGCGCCGTGAAGCCGATGAACAGCGCGAGGCTCGCGATGTTCGTGTACACGAACATCTTGATGGCCGCGTACTTCCGACGGGGGCCGCCCCAGACGCCGATGAGGACGTACATCGGGACGAGCACCATCTCCCAGAAGACGAACCAGACGAAAAAGTCGAGCGCCGAGAAGACGCCGAGCAGGCTCGCTTCCAGGAACAGCATCAGGCCGTAGAACTGGCTCTGGCGCTCGTCGATCGGCGTCCACGACGCCAGCAGCGCCAGCGACGTGAGCACCGTGGTGAGCGCGATCAGCGGCATGCTGATGCCGTCGAGCCCGACGTGCCAGTTCAGGCTGTACGGGCCGGCGACGATCCAATCGGCGTTCGTCTCGAAGGCCAGGGTGCTCCCTTCAAGGAGCGCGTTCCCGCTGGCCTCGTACGTGCTGTACATCCAGAGGCTCCCGCCGACCGGGAGCAGGCTGAGCACGAACGCGAGCTTCCCCGCGACCTTGTTGGGCGAGAGGAAGACCGCGCCCGCGCTGGCCAGCGTCACCGCGATGAGTGCTTCGATCCACATTCAGAACCAACCTCCGATGAGTCCGATCGCGACGAGCAAGACGACGAGACTCGCCGTCAGCAGGAAGGCGTAGTTCGTGACCACGCCGCTCTGGATCCGCTTGACCCGGCTCCCGCTCAGCAGGCTCACGCTGGAGACGCCGTTGACCACGCCGTCGATGACGCCCTGGTCGAACTTGTCGGCGGCCCGCGCGAGCGGCAGAGTGAGGCCGGTCGCGATCCAGACCTGATACTCGTCCTGATAGTAGTTGTTGAACAGCACCGTCTTGGCGCTCCCGAGCTTGTCGGTGTGCTCGTCGGGGTCGGCCACCGCGTAGAGCTTCCACGCGAGGCCGGCGCCTGCGAGCGCCAGTCCGAGCGAGACGCCTGCGCTGAGGAGCACGGTCGTCAGCTCGGTCCCGATCGTCCCCGACGAGTAGGGAAGCAGGTCGCCGTAGTGGTGGGCGGTCAGCGCCTCCGGACCGGCGTCGAGCCAGTCGTGGAGGAACTCCAGATGAGCGCCGGTCAGTTCGGCGACCGGCACCATGTTGACCAGCCCGGCGACCGCGGCGAGGGTCCCCAGCACGACGAGCGGGAGCTTCACGTTCCAGCCGACGCCGTGGGGGTCCCGGGCGGTGTCGGTCCGGGGGTCACCGTGGAAGGTCAGCGCGACCATCCGGAAGGTGTAGAACCCGGTGAAAAACACCGCGAGGAGCCCCATGGCGTACGCGCCGAGCAACAGCGGGCTGTCGAGGCCGTGGACGAGCGCCTCGTAGAGGACCTCGTCTTTCGACCAGAAGCCCGAGAACGGCACGATGCCCGCGAGCGCGAGCGATCCCGAGAGGAACGCGTAGTAGGTCACGGGCATCTTCTCTTTGAGCCCGCCCATGTCCCACATGTTCTCGTTGTGGTGCATGGCGATGATGACCGAGCCGGCGCCGAGGAACAGCAGCGCCTTGAAGAAGGCGTGGGTCATCAGGTGGAAGGTCGCGGCGACGTAGCCGCCAGCGCCCAGCCCGAGCATCATGTACCCGTACTGGGAGATGGTCGAGTACGCGAGCACCTGCTTGAGCTCCTTCTTGACGACGCCCATCGAGGCGGCAAACAGCGCGGTGAAGCCGCCGACGAACGCGATGAACGCGAGCACCTGCGGAAGCAGGGCGTAGAAGCCGTACATCCGCGCGACGAGGTAGACGCCGGCCGCGACCATCGTGGCCGCGTGGATCAGCGCCGAGACCGGAGTCGGACCCTCCATCGCGTCGGGAAGCCAGGTGTGAAGCGGGTACTGGGCGGACTTGCCGACGACCCCGCCCAGCACGAGCAATCCGAGAACGGCGAACCACGCCTGGGGGTCGAGGCCGAGGAACGTGGTCGCGCTCGCCTCACCGGCGAGCACCTGCTCGGCAAGGTGCGGGAACGACTCGCTGCCCGCGAACGCCGTCGTCCCGAACGTCGCGAAGACGCCGACGACGCCGACGAGGAAGAAGTAATCCCCGAACCGCGTGACGAGAAACGCCTTCTTTGCCGCGCTCGGCGGACCGGGCTCGCGGAAGTGGAACCCGATCAGGAGCCACGAGCAGAGCCCGACCAGCTCGAAGAACATGAACGCCATCAGCAGGTTCGACGCGAACACGAACGAGAGCATGCTCGCGGTGAACAGGCCGAGGCCGGCGTAGTACCGCGGCAGGCCGGTCTCGCCCTCGTCGTTCATGTAGCCGAGGCTGAAGACGTGGACCAGCACGGCGACCAGCGAGACGATGACGAGCATCATCGTCGAGAGCGGGTCCAGCAGGATGCCAAAGTGCAGGTCGAAGGCCGCGTCGCCCACGCCCGCGACCCACGTTATCGACTCGTGGTAGACGCCCTCGGAGCTGTTCCAGACCGCCAGGGCCGCCCACGCAGACAGCAACAGCGAGCCGGCGGTGGCGGCGATGCCGGGGATCGCGCCGCCCTTCGGCAGGAGCCGCGGGGCGAACGCGCCGGCGAGCAGTGCGATCAAAAACGAGACGAACGGCAGGGCCGCGATGACCGGAGCCAGTTCGAAGGGGAGTGCTGCCATCGTTTCACCACCTCATAGTCGTCGCGTTGGTCACGTCCACGTCCGCGAAGTTGCGGTACAGCACGAGGATGATGCCGATGCCGATGGCCACCTCCGCCGCCGCGACCGCGAGCGTGAACAGGCTGAACATCTGTCCCGTCAGGTTCCCGTGGAACCGCGAGAACGCCACGAGGTTGATGTTCGCCGCGTTGAGCATCAGCTCGACGCTCATCAGGAACACCAGGGCGTTCCGGCGGGTCAGGATGCCGAACACGCCGATACAGAACACGGCGGCCGACACCAGGAGGTAGTACTGGACAGGCACCATCAGCCAGTCACCTCCTCGGAGTCGTCGGACGCGACGACGCCGCCGTCAGCGGCGGCGACGGGTTCGCCGGTCGCCTCGTCGTCGGCCGCGTTCGACCGCAGGGCGGTCGTGATCTCGCCGTTCTCGTCGCGGCGCGCGAGCAGCACCGCGCCGTCGAGCGCGGCGTCGAGCACTACCGCGATCAGGAGCAACGCGACCAGAAAGCCCTCGCTGGGGATCGCGTCGGGGTGCTGGATGTTCAACAGCGCGTAGCCGATGCTCGCGACCACGCCCTCTCCGCCCGTGAAGCCCGCGGCGTCGCCGAACGACGCCCGGACGAACACGACGGCGAGCACGCCGAACAGCGCGACGGCCGCCAGCCCCGGTACCAAACTGCTTCGGTCGTCAGTGTTGTTTGTCATACCTCTGCCACCTCCTCGGTCGTTGCCTGGCGCGTCAGCATCACCGCGAACGTGATGAGGATGAGGACCCCGCCGACGTAGACGAGGACCTGCATCGCCGCGAGGAACTCCGCCTCCAGCATCACGTAGTGGACGGCGACGGAGAGGAGCGCGACACCCAGCAGTAACGCCGAGTGCCACACGTCCCGCACCAGGACGACGCCCAGACTGCTCGCTACCGTCACGAGCGCGAACAGTCCGAACGCGAGCATTTCGTACACCATTTGAGTCACCTTGAAATT
This sequence comes from Halorussus marinus, assembly GCF_004521895.1. Lineage (NCBI taxonomy): Archaea > Methanobacteriati > Methanobacteriota > Halobacteria > Halobacteriales > Haladaptataceae > Halorussus > Halorussus marinus. Next base: position 90,017 of record NZ_SBIR01000012.1, on the reverse strand, counting down.
CTCGGAATCGCCCTTTTAACGTTTCGAGATGGGCGTCTCGTCACTGGTAGTCCAACTCTCCTTCGCCCTCGCCGATCCACGCGCCCCGATCGGGCTCGCGGGATTCGAGCGGGTCGATGTCCTTGTACCACGGGACGTTTTTCAACTGCTCTTTGTTGTACACCAGATCGTCTTTGGTGTCGCCCGTGAACTCGAAGTTCTGGGTGAGCAGGATGGCGTCCACCGGACAGACCTCCTCGCACAGCCGACAGTAGATACACTGTCCGATGTGGAGGTTGTACTGCTCGCCGTTGCGCTGGTCGTCCTGCACGATCTGGATCGTGTCGTTCGGACAGACGTTCTCGCACTGGCGACACCAGATACACCGCTCCTGGCTGAACTTGTGGACCCCGCGGAACCGCGGACTTACTTCGGGCGCCACGTCCGGGTACTCGACCGTGAACGTGGACCCGTCCAGTGCGTGCTTCAGCGTCGTCGCCATTGATTTGAGGACTCCGATCATTAGAGCATCACCCCGACGATGACGGCCGTGAGGATGAGATTGGCGAACGAAAGGACGAGCATGCCCTTCCAGCCGATCTCGATCAACTGGTCGATGCGGACGCGCGGCACGGCCGACCGCGCCCACTGGGTGAACAGGAAGATCGCCCAGATCTTGATCACGAACCAGACGAACCCGGGCAACACCGGACCCGACGGGCCGCCGAGGAACAGCGTCGTGACGATGGCGCCGCCGAGGAAGATGTGGATGAACTCGCCCATGTAGAACAGGACGAAGTAGATGCTGGAGTACTCGGTCATGTACCCCGCGACGATCTCGGTCGGGGCCTCGGGGATGTCGAACGGGTTCCGGCCGACCTCCGCGAGGTTCGCCACCATGAACAGCACGAACGCGAACGGGTTGACGAACGCGAACCACGACGGGATCGAGACGCCCGCGATCGTCACCAGCGGCTCGGCCTGCTGGGCGACGATCTCGCTGGTCTGGAGCGTACCGGTGAAGATGATGACCGACGCGCCCGTGACGATGAGCGGGATCTCGTAGGCGATGTTCTGGGCGATCGCGCGGAGTCCGCCCATCAGCGAGTACTTGTTGTTCGACGCGTAGCCCGCCATCGTGAGCGCGAGCGTCGCGATCGACGCGGCCGCGAAGACGTACGCGACCCCGCTCTCGGGGTCGGCGATCTGGAGGTTGATGCCGAAGATCGAACCCATCGGGATCACCGCGAAACCGATGAGCGCCGAGAACGCGAGCAGAATGGGAGCGAGGTCGTAGGCCGGCCGATCGACGCCGTCGGGGATGATGAGCTCTTTGGCCATCAGCTGGACGGCGGCGGCGGGGATGATGAGCAGCCCCGCGGGGCCGTGACGGTTGACCGCGATCCGGTCGGTGAACGCCGCGGTGATCTTCCGCTTGGCCCACGGACCCGCCACGCCGGCCTGCGCCAGCATGACGTTCGCGACGACGAACGCCGCGAGGAACGCGGCGATCATCTCCTGCCAGATCGCCATCTCGGAGCCGAAGAGGAATCGCCCGATCGTCTCCGGGAGCAGGGTGGGCTCGGCCTGCAACGGCGCGAACATCAGCGGTCCACCTCCCCGAGGATCACGTCGAGGCTACCCAGCGTCGCCACGAGGTCGGGGACGTACTCGCCCTCCGACATCGATTCGAGCGCCGAGAGGTTCGAGAAACACGGGCTCCGGATCTTGAACCGGCCGGGCTTGTCGGTGCCGTCCGACCGGACGTAGATGCCGAGTTCGCCCTTCGCGCCCTCGACCGCCCGGTAGGTCTCCGTGTCGGGTTCTGGTTTCAGCGTCCGGGGGACGTTCGACTGGATCGTCCGCTCGTCTTCCGGCCAGTCTTCGAGCAGGTCGACACACTGCTCGATGATCCGGGCGGACTGTTCGACCTCCTGCATCCGGACGAGGAACCGCGAGTAGTTGTCCCCGCCGTTCTCGGTGATGACGTCCCAGTCGAGCTCGTCGTAGTAGCCGTAGGGGTCGTCCCGGCGGAGGTCGTAGTCGATGCCCGACGCCCGGGCGACCGGCCCGGTACAGCCGTAGGACTTGGCGTCCTCGGGGTCGAGTACGCCCGTGTCGATGACTCGCTTCTGGAAGATCTCGTTGTTCGTGATGAGGTCGTGGTACTCCTCGAGGGTCTCGGGCAGGTCGTCGAGGAAGTCCCGAGTCTGCTCGAAGAACTCCTCGCGGGGTTCCGGGAGGTCCCAGACGACCCCGCCGAGCCGGAAGTAGTTGAACATCATCCGCTGGCCCGTGAGGTCTTCGAGGATGTTCTGGACCTTCTCGCGGTCGCGCATCGCGTACATGAAGATGGCGGTGAAGTCGCCGTAGATGTCGAGCGCGAACGTCCCGACCGCCAGCATGTGGGCCGCGATCCGGCAGAGCTCGGCGCCCATCGTCCGGATGACTTGGGCGTACTCGGGCACCTCGATGTCGTTGAGGTCCTCCGCCACGCGCGCGTACGCCCACTCGTTGAGCAGGCCGGCCGACGCGTAGTCCCACCGGTCGGGGTAGGGCATGATCTGGTGGCGGTAGGTGCCCTGTTGGGCCATCTGCTCCTCACACCGGTGGAGGTAGCCGATGTCGGGGTCGACGTCGGCCACCTGCTCGCCGTCAAGGGTGGTCTTGAGGTGGAGCACGCCGTGAGTCGCCGGGTGGTGGGGACCGATGTTGAGGAACATCGTGTCCGACTCGGCGTCGTGGTGGTCGTCCTCGAGGGGGTTCTTGTGCTCTTGGAACGGGACGAGCTGGGGCCGGTCCTGGTGGTAGTCGTTCGCCAGGGGGTGGCCCTGCCACGTCTCGGGGAGCAGGATCCGACGGAGGTCCGGGTGGTCGTCGTAATCGACGCCGACGAGGTCGTAGGCCTCACGCTCGTGCCAGTTGGCCGTCTCGTAGACGCCGGCGGCCGACTCGCTCACCGGGTCCTCCGGATCGGCCGGAACGACGACGCTGAGCTCCTGGGTCCGGTCGTCGTACTTCGTGAGGTGATAGATGCTCTCGTAGCGGTCCTCGTACTCCTGGGCCGTGAGACACGAGAGGTGGTCGAACCCCGCCTCGTCGCGGAGGAGTTCGAGCGTCTCCTCGACGTCCGTCGGCCGGACGACGAACCCCTCGGCGTTGAGGTGGTGCTCTCGGCCGATGACTCGATCGCCGAGCAGGTCGGCAAGCGCGTCGTAATCGAGCCCGTCTTCGGTCACGCCGACGGGCTGGCGTTCTTGGAGGCTCATGGCGAATCAGCCCAGTTGTACCGCATCACGAGGTCCTCTTCGTCGATCTCCGCCGCGAGCTTGTCGACGAGCTCGTCCTGTTCGAGGTCGCCGAACTGCTCGAGCTCGTAGGGCTTTACCGTCACCGGACTGCTCTCGCCGTTGGCGATCCGCTCTTGTAGCTTGACGACGCCGTAGACGAGCGCCTCGGGGCGAGGCGGACAGCCGGGGACGTGGATGTCCACCGGGATGACCTCCTCGGCGCCCTTGATGACGTTGTACCCCTCCTGGAACGGCCCGCCGGAGATGGCACACGAACCCATGTTCACGACGAACTTGGGCTCGGGCATCTGGTCGTAGACGCGCTTCATCCGCGGCGCGAACTTCGAGACGATCGTGCCGGGCACGATCATCACGTCTGCCTGCCGGGGCGAGGCCCGCGGCACGCCCGATCCGAAACGGTCGAGGTCGTGTTTGACCGCGTAGGTGTGCATCATCTCGATGCTGCAGCAGGCGATCCCGAACTGCAGCATGAACATCGACGACCCCCGAACCCAGTTCATGAACTTGTCGAACTTCGTGAGGATGAACGGCGAGGAGCCGAACGCCTCCCGGAGCTTCGAGTTGAACCGGTTGTCGAGGTCCGGACCGATTCGGGCCTCGCGGGTCTTCGTTTGTGGGTCTGTGCTACCGCTGATTGCGTCCCGTGGTTCGTTACTCATTATCTCTCCACGCTCCGTTGTGAGTCGGTGGGGTTGCGGACCCATTCGATGGCGCCCTGCCGCCACGCCCACGCGAGGCCGACGACGAGGATGCCGACGAACGCGAGCATCGGGTACAGCGCACCTGAGAGCCCGACGCCGTCCATCGAGACCGCCTCTCGGTAGATGACCGTCCAAGGGAAGATGAGGAGGGTCTCGATGTCGAAGACGAGGAACAGCAGCGCGACCATGTAGTACTGAATGTTAAAGCGGACGCGCGTGCCACCCGTCGGGATCTCACCGCTCTCGTACACGGTGGTTTTGCCTTTCTCGGGCACGGTGGGCCGGAGCAGGCTGGACACCGACATCATCCCGAGCGGTATCAACAGCCCCACCAGCGCCAACGCGCCAATAGCTATCCATGGATTCATGCCGATATTCTCCTACCATCCGGGAGTTACGAGCGCACCCCTATAAACGTTGATTCTTGTTGTTCTCGCGTGTTTCGGCGGCTCAAGCACGCGTAATCGCTCTGACGGTTGCTGTCGGGAAACGGGACGTTTCGGTTCGGTGAATAGTGACGGAGTCGCACGCACCGATCGCCGCGGAACCCCCTCCGGGCGCGGGCGTGCGGGCCGGTAAGCCGGACTTATTCGCAGAAACGTGTCGAATCGGCCGCGCTACTCGCCGGCGCCGTCGCGGAACCGATCGATGCCCCGCTCGTGGAGCCGCCGGGAGACGTCCGCGACGCCGGCCTGCAGGTCGTCGTGGTAGTCGACGAGCGCGTCCCGGAGCCGATCGTGCTCGCGCGCGAGCATTTGGACCGCCGACAGCCCGGCGTTGAACGACTTGCCCGCGTCGACCGCCACGATGGGCGCGCCGGTCGGCATCCCGATGACCGAGGGCACCGACTTCTCCTGGACCGGGACGCCGACCACCGGCAGGGGGTAGGCCAGCGACGCGGTCATGTTCGGCAGGTCCGCAGACTTCCCGCCCGCGCCGGCGATGATCACGTCGAGGCCGCGGGCCTCCGCGGTCTCGGCGTAGGCGTACATCAGACCGGGCGTGCGGTGGGCCGACACCACGTAGCTCTCGAACGTGAACCGCGCCTCGGGCGGGTCGTCGTAGTCGGTCAGCTCCGCGAACCCGAGTTCTTCGAGCGCCTCGTAGGCGCCCGCCATCACGTCGAGGTCCGAGTCGCTCCCCATGACGATGCCGACTTCGGGAGTGTCCTCGGGGTCGCGGTCGCGCTGTGCCTCGGCTCGGAGATCATCGATGAGTGCCTGTAACTCGGTCATTCGAAGGTCACCTCCGCCCGCAGTTCCCGGGCGTCATCGAGCAGGCGGTCGAAGTCGGTCTCGTCGCTGTCGCCGTCGCCCGCGACGGTGAGATGGCCCATCTTCCGGAGCGGGTACACCTCGCGCTTGCCGTACCAGTGGAGGCTCGCGTCGGGGTGGGCCAACGCCGCCTCCTCGCCCGCGGGCTCGGCGGGCCGGCGCTCGTCGCCGTCGCCGAGCAGGTTCGCCATCGCGATCGGACTCCGGAGTTCGGTCGAGCCGAGCGGCCGACCCGTGACCGCGCGGGCGTGTTGCTCGAACTGCGAACAGAGCGCGCCTTCGATCGTGTAGTGGCCGGAGTTGTGCGGGCGGGGCGCGATCTCGTTGAGCAGGATCTCGCCGTCGGCGGTCTCGAAGAGTTCGATCCCGTAGGCGCCCCGGCCCGAGAGCAGGTCGAGCACGTCGTCGGCCACCTCGCGGGCGCGGTCGGCCACTGCCGGGTCGGTCCGGGCGGGCACGACGGTCTCGCGCAGGATCTCCTCGCGGTGGACGTTCTCGCCGAGCGGGAACGTCGCGGTCGCCGTCTCGCCTTTGACCCCGATGACCGAGACCTCTCGCTCGAAGTCGACGAACCGCTCGGCCATCGCCGGTCCGGCCAGTTCGTCGAGCGCGTCGAGGTCGGCCTCGCTCTCGACCGGGACGTTGCCCCGGCCGTCGTAGCCGCCCTCGCGGGCCTTGAGCATCAGGGGGTAGCCGAACTCCGCGGCCGCGGCTTCGAGGTCCGCCCGGTCGTCGACGCGCCGGAACTCCGGGACCGGAACCCCGGCCTCGCGCAGGCGCTCTTTCTGGACCAGTTTGTCCTGAATCGTCCGGAGCGTCGCCGGGTCCGGATGGACCGGCACGTCGAACTCCGAGGCGGCGGCTTCGAGCAGGTCGGGATCCGCCAGTTCGATCTCGAACGTGAGGTAGTCCGCCCGCGAGGCGAGTTCGCGGACGCCGTCCTCGTCGTCGAAGTCGCCGACGATCTGATCGCGGGCGACCGGCGATGCCGGGCAGTCCGGCGTCGGGTCGAGGACGACCACCTCGATGCCGAGCGGCGCGGCCGCCTCCGCGAGCATCCGCCCGAGCTGACCGCCCCCGACGACGCCGAGCGTCTCCGTGTCGTTCATCTACGCCGAGGTTATGGGCGCACCTGCATAAAATTTCCCAACCGTGGTGCTCGATATACACGAACGTGGTTACATCCGCGCGTCCGTGTCGGGGCTACCGCGCGAGCCGGCCGCCGACGCTCCGTCGTCGAGCGACGACGCGTCGACGAAGAAGACGGTCTCGCTCCCGTAGATCGTCAGTTCGTGTTCGAACGCGCGATAGCCGTCGAGCGCCTCGCCGACTTGTTCCCGATCGGCGGCGCGCGCGATCACGATCGGCGGCGGGTCCGCGCCCACCGCCTCGCGCTCGACGGTGCTGTCGACGTCTGCGCCGTAGAGTTCGGTGTACCACGGGATCGGCAACCGGTCGTACCACCCGCCGCCCGCGGCCCAGTCGTCGTTCTCGGACTCGTCGGCCACGTAGAAGTCCGACCCGTACCAGAGCACGTCGGTGCCGTCGTTCGCGGCGATCACGCGTTCTATCGTCTCCAGGGTGGGTCGGAGTCCCTCCGCGGGCTGACCGTACTGGACGAGTCGGTTGGGCGTCTCGGCGTCGTCCAGATACCGGTCCTGCGGGTGGACGAACGACGCGGCGACCGCCGTTGTCGCGGTCTGGCCCACGACGACGAGGACCAGCAAGACCGCGAGGGCGGCGCTGAGTCCGTCGCCGTCCGCACTCGCGTTCGCCGCCAGCGTCACCAGCGCGCCAAGCGCGACCGCGGCGGGGACCGCCAGGGGCACGACGGCGTGGACGACCTCCCACGGGAACGGGTTCTCCACGATGACGGGGTAGCCGACCACCGTCACGGCCCCCCAGTAGAACGTGAACGCGACGAGGTCGCGGGGTCGGTCGCGCCGGTACCGATCGAACAGGAAGCCGGCGGCCGCGAGCGCGAGCGTGAGCGCCCCGCCTTCCCAGAGGACCCGCCCGAGCGCCTCGAAGGTGTCGAGGTACGCCGTCTGGTTGCCCTCGCCCCACTTGCCGAGGAACTTCTCCCACGAGCCGACGGTCGCCTCCTCGATCACCGCCGGGAACATGCCGGGATTCGCGAACGCTTTCCAGAGGCCGGGGTCCGGGGTTGTGCGCGCCCGCGGCGCGTAAAAGAAGATCACGACCGCGAAAAAGAGGCCGATCGCGAGGCCGGCGTGGACGAGCCAGCCGCCCGATCGGAGCGACCGGAGCGACGACACGACGTACTCCTTTCGGTCGTCGGCGTCCGCCGCGAGGACCAGCCGGTGATCGACCAACAGCGCCGCCGCGCCGAGCCACGTCACCGCGTACACCAGCACGTTCTCTTTGGTGGTGAACGCCAGCGCGACCAACAGCGTCCCGAGATAGAGGTATCGCGGCCGTCGGGTGTCGAACAGTCGGACGTAGAACGCCAGCGCGTGGAGCATGAACGCCGCCAGCAACACGTCGTTGCGCATGAACCGCGAGTAGTAGAGCACGATCGGATCGAGCGCGAACAGCACTCCGAGCGCGACCACCTCGACGCGGTTCAGTCGCTCGCGGAACAGCCACGCCGACGCCGGGAGGAGCCCCGAGACGACCGCGACCGGGACTCGCGCCAGAAAGTCGCTCGCGCCGAACAGCCCGAAGAGGTACTTGTTGACGTGGTAGAAGAAGGGGCCGTGGATGACCGCGCGGTACTCCCAGACGCCGGTCTCGGCGTACCGCAGGATCCAGTAGCCGACCCGCCCCTCGTCCCAGTGGAACACCCGCGCTCCGAGCCCGAACAGCCTGATCGAGAGCGCCAGCACCACCACCGCGAGAATCGCGGCCGCCGTCCGCATCCGGGCGTCGCGAAAGAGCCCCGACAGGCGGTCGTCGGCGACCCGACCCGCGTCCGCCGTCGGCTCGTCGGTTCCCATCGTTCCCGGGAACTATCCGGGCGCACACAAGTTTTCCGGAGAGCGGTAGTTCTTTCACTCGCCCAAGCCACCCTTGCGGTATGACTGCACTCGGGCTCGTCGTCTCGCGGTTCAACCGCGAGGTGACCGAGCAGATGGAGGAGCGCGCCCGCGAGGCGGCCGCCGACCGGGACGCGGAGATTGTCGAGACCCTCCGCGTGCCCGGCGCGTACGACTCGCCGCTGGCCGCCGACCGACTCGCCCGCCAAGAAGAGATCGACGCCGTGGCGGTCGTGGGCACGATCGTGACCGGAGACACCGACCACGATCGGGTCATCGCCGACGCCGCCGCCCAGGGGCTGACCGACGTGAGCCTCGATCGGGACACCCCGGTCGCCTTCGGCGTCAGCGGTCCCGGGATGTCGGGCGCGGAGGCCCGCGAGCGCGTCGACAAGGGAGCGGAAGCGGTAAACGCCGCGGTCGAGATGGTACAAGCGCTATGAACTTCAGCGAACGCATCCGGCGGGTCGAACCGAGCGCGACGCTCGCGATCAGCAACCTCGCGGCCGAGCTGGAGGCCGACGGCGCCGACGTCGTCGACCTGAGCGTGGGCGAGCCCGACTTCCCGACGCCAGAGAACGTCGTCGACGCCGGGAAGGCGGCGATGGACGCGGGCCACACGGGCTACACCTCCTCGAACGGCATCCCCGAGCTTCGGGAGGCGATCGCAGCGAAGCTCCGCGAGGACGGCCTCGATCACGGCCCCGAGAACGTCATCGTCACCCCCGGCGCGAAGCAGGCGCTCTACGAGACGATGCAGACGCTCGTCGACGACGGCGACGAGGTCGTCCTGCTCGACCCGGCGTGGGTCTCCTACGAGGCGATGGTGAAGCTAGCGGGCGGAGAGCTGAAGCGGGTCGACCTCGCGCCCCACGACTTCCAGCTCGAGCCCGCGCTGGACGAGCTGGCGGGCGCGATCTCCGAGGACACCGAACTGCTCGTGGTCAACTCCCCGAACAACCCCACGGGCGCGGTCTACTCCGACGCCGCCCTCGAAGGGGTCGCCGACCTCGCGGTCGACAACGACGTGACCGTCCTCAGCGACGAGATCTACGCCGAGATCACCTACGGCGAGGAGCCGACCAGCCTCGGCACGTTCGACGGGATGGCCGACCGGACCGTCACGGTCAACGGCTTCTCGAAGGCCTACTCGATGACCGGCTGGCGGCTCGGCTACGTCGCGGGCCCCGAGGAGCTCGTCTCGGAGGCCGGCAAGCTCCACTCGCACTCGGTGTCCTGTGCGACCAACTTCGTCCAGCGGGCGGGCGTCGAGGCGCTCGAAAACACCGACGACGCCGTCGACGAGATGGTCGAGGCGTTCGCCGAGCGCCGGACGTTCCTGCTCGACCGCCTCGACGAGGAAGGGGTCGGGGCCCCCGAGCCCGACGGCGCGTTCTACCTCATGATCCCTGTCGACGAGGACGACCAGCAGTGGTGTGAGTCGGCTCTGGAAGACGCCCACGTCGCCACCGTTCCGGGGAGCGCGTTCGGAGCGCCCGGCTACGCACGCATCTCGTACGCCAACAGCAAAGAACGCATCGGCGAGGCCGTCGACCGACTCGTCGACGCCGACCTGCTGTAAGTTCGGCCCACGCTGTTTTCGACGCCCGAACTCCGTCCCGCCCGTCCCGACGTCGCGCGATCGCCGCCGGGATTTCATAACGATTAACTATTTACTACCATCGTAGTAAGAATGCAAAAGGTTCCTTACCGACCGCGGGAAACCGACCGGATTGGAGCGTTATGTCCACAATCGATACTGGGGGTAGCATCCGCGGTCGCGATCGGTTCGTGTACGTGACGGCCGCGCTCGCCGCCCTCAACGGGCTGTTGTTCGGGTTCGACACCGGAATCATCTCGGGAGCGTTCCTCTACATCAAACAGACGTTCGAGATGTCGCCGCTCGTCCGGGGGATCGTCGTCAGCGGGGCGATGGCGGGCGCCGCGGCGGGGGCGGCGCTCGGCGGGAAGCTGGCCGACGAGATCGGCCGGCGGCGGCTCATCCTGCTCGGCGCGGGGGTCTTTTTCGTCGGGTCGTTCACGATGGCGGTCGCCCCGAACGTCCCCGTGCTGGTCGCCGGGCGGCTGATCGACGGCGTGGCGATCGGGTTCGCCTCGATCGTCGGGCCGCTGTACATCTCCGAGATCGCGCCGCCGAAGATCCGCGGGGCGCTCACCTCGCTCAATCAGCTCATGGTGACGGTGGGCATCCTCGTCTCGTACTTCGTGAACTACGCGTTCGCGGACGCGGGCGCGTAGCGGCTCATGCTCGGCGCGGGGACGGTGCCGGCGGTCGTTCTCGCGATCGGCATGCTCAAGATGCCCGAGAGCCCGCGGTGGCTGTTCGAGCGGGGCCGCCGCGAGGAGGCCCGCGAGGTCCTCGAACGCACCCGGCACGGCGGCGTCGACGAGGAGCTCGCCGGGATCGAGGAGACGGTCGCCGAGCAGTCGGCCGCCGGGCTCGGGGATCTGCTCGCGCCGTGGCTCCGGCCCGCGCTGATCGTGGGACTCGGGCTGGCGGTGTTCCAGCAGGTCACCGGCATCAACGCGGTGATGTACTACGCGCCGACCGTACTCGAATCGACCGGCTTCGGGAGCACGACCTCGATCCTCGCGACGGTCGGCATCGGGCTCATCAACGTCCTCATGACCGTGGTCGCCATCGCGGTCATCGACCGGGTCGGGCGCCGCGCGCTCCTGCTGGTCGGCGTCTCGGGGATGGTCGTCACGCTCGCGATCCTCGGGGGCGTGTTCTACCTGCCGGGGTTCTCGGGCGCGCTCGGCTGGTTCGCCACCGGGAGCCTGATGCTGTACGTCGCCTTCTTCGCGATCGGGCTCGGGCCGGTGTTCTGGCTACTCATCTCCGAGATCTACCCGCTCGAAGCCCGCGGGACCGCCATGGGGCTGGTGACGGTCGCCAACTGGGGCGCGAACCTCGCGGTGTCGCTGACCTTCCCGATTCTGACGGCGAACGTCGGCACCTCCGTGACGTTCTGGCTGTTCGGCGGGTTCAGCGCCGCCGCGCTGGCGTTCACCTACTACTACGTCCCCGAGACGAAGGGGCGGTCGCTGGAGGCGATCGAAGCCGACCTCCGAGAGAACGTCGGCGAGCACGTTCGAGGCGGAGTCGACGCCGTTCCGGACGCCGACGACTGACGGCGCTTACTCCAACTGGAGACCGGGGTGCCACCGATCGACGCCTGCCTCGGCTTTCCGTTCGTCCATCTCGGCCAGCAGTTTCACCGCGAGGCTCGCGGTCTCGGCCGCTCGGTTCTCGCCCTCGGTGCGGAACTCCCCGGTCTCGCGGTTAGCGTAGACCGAACACACCGCGCCCGCCCGCAGACCGTAGACGTTCGCGAGCGTGAGGATGGCGCTGGCCTCCATCTCGATGTTCTTGACGTTGGCCCGCTTGAGTTCGTCGACGAGGTCGTCGCTCCCCGCGGCCTCGAACCCCTCGAAGCCGGGCCGGCCCTGCCCGGCGTAGAAGCTGTCGGCGCTCATCGTGAGCCCGGTGTGGTAGTCGTAGTCGAGCCGCTCGGCGGCCGCGACCAGCGCCGACACCACCTCGTAGTCGGCGACCGCAGGGTAGTCTTCCCGAACGTACTCGTCGCTGGTCCCCTCCTGGCGGACGCCGCCGGTCGTGATGACCAGATCGCCGACGTCCATCTCGGGCTGGATCGCGCCACAGGAGCCGACCCGGAGGAAGGTGTCGACGCCGACCCGCGCGAGCTCCTCGACCGCGATGGCGGCCGAGGGACTCCCGATCCCGGTCGAAGTGACGCTGATCGGCGTCCCCTCGTAGTCGCCGGTGACGGTGCGGTACTCGCGGTTGCGCGCGACCTCCTCGGCGTCGTTCCAGAACCGGGTGATCTTCTCGATCCGCTCGGGGTTCCCGGGCAGGAGCACCGCGTCGGCCACGTCGCCCTCGCCGACCTCGACGTGATACTGGACCTCGTCGTTCGGGTCTTCGCTGTCGCCGGTCATGCCGATGGCTGACTCGGTCGGCGGATATAAAGGGTTCGTCGCGCCGGCGTCCGAGAGCCAACGCTTATCGGACCGCTCCGAGAACTCCGGACGATGCCCTCCAGACGACAGCTACTCGCCGCGGTCGGGAGCGCGACGGCGGTCGGCCTCGCCGGCTGTGGCGGCTCCGGGTCGGGCGGATCGGCGACCAGAGACTGCCAGACGGGCGCGGTCGACCACGGCGACGGCGACCTCCTCGACGCCGGCGCACAGGCGTTCGTCGACGGCGAGGACGTCCGGCTCGGAGTCGCGCTCGCGGTCGAGGACGTGCGAACACACGACGTCGACGCGCTCGAACTGTCCGACGCGGACGGTCGGTTAGCCCACTTCGTCCCGGTGTCGCCGGGCGACGCCGACGTGATGGCGAACAAGGGCCGGGCCGGCGACGGTCAGCTCTACTACGAGCAGTATCTCGGCGAGCGTCCGCTCCACGGCCGATACCGCATCGAGGCGGTCGCCGGCGACCGGACGGTCGACTCGCTGACGATCGAGTTCAACTGCTTCGCCGACGTGGACGGGTAGTCACTCCAGCATGTCCTCGCTGATGGTGTCGGGCAACAGTTCGCCGAGGGCGTACGCCGAGGGCTCTCGGCTCTCGCCCTCGTCGCAGTACACCCGCAGGTCGTCGTCGCAGAACTCCGCGAGCGTCTGGCGACACATCCCGCAGGGGGTCACCCCGTCCCGGGCCGCGGAGCTCACCGCCAGCGCGTCGAACTCCCGGTGGCCCTCCTTGACCGCCTCCGCGATCGCGACCTCCTCGGCGTGGAGGCTGTTGCTGTAGTTGGCGTTCTCGATGTTGCACCCGACGTAGACGGTGCCGTCGGCCGTCCGGATCGCGGCCCCGACCGGGTAGTCCGAGTACGGGACGTGGGCCTTGATCTGTACGTCGCGGGCGGCTTCGACGAGGTCGTCCATGGTGGCGGACGTTGGCGGGCGGCCGGCATATATCTCCCGCTGTCGGTCGGTGGAGGATCGAACTCGCCCGGCCGAACACGGGAGGACTGAGCTACCCCGATCAAGCATCAAGGGACGTTGTCCCCGCGAGCGAGGCCGAAGCCCGAGCGAGCGGACCAAGCGAGGACCGAAGGGACGAGCGCAGGTTTTTGATCGAGCGTTTGCAAGGGCGGCGCGCGTATGCGCCGCCCTTGCAAAAGCTCGCGCTTAGTCCTCGCCCGAGTCGTAGTGCTCGCCCGCGGCGTCCGGAATCTGGGTCCGGCCGACGAACGCGAGCACGACGACGACGGTCACGTACGGGATGATCCCGATGAGTTCGCTCGGAATGCTGTACCCCAACTGCTGGAGTCGGATCTGGAGCGCGTCGAGGCTCGCGAAGAGGAACGACGCGCCGAACGCCCCGAGCGGGTTGTAGTTGCCGAACAGGTAGGCGGTGATGCCGATCCACCCGCGGCCGTTGATCATCGTGGTGCCGCCGCCGATGAACTGGCCGACGCGACCGAGCGCGAGCCCGGCGCCACCGATCCCCGAGAACAGTCCCGAGAGCAGGACGCCGGCGTACCTGACCTTCCGGACGTCGACGCCGACGGTGTCGAGCGCCTTAGGGTTCTCGCCGCTGGCCTCGATCCACCGGCCGAACGCGGTGCGGTTGAGCGTGTACCACGACGCCGCGACCGCGACCAGCAGCATGTAGACGGTGGGGTTGGCGTCGAAAAGCACCGGCCCGAAGAACGGGATCTCCGAGAGGACGGGCACGGTCCAGTCGTTGAGCGTCGCGATCGGCGGGCTGTTGACCTGCCCCCAGATGACCTTGCTGGCGAACGGCGCGAGCCCGAGCGCGATCAGCCACACCGCCAGCCCCGCGATGATCTGGTCGGCCTTGTACTCGATGCAGACCACCGCGAACAGCAGCGCGAACAGGACGCTCGCCAGCACCGCGACGCCGAACGCGACCCAGAGGTCGAACTGACTCGGGGTGCCCCCGCCCAGCGTCGCCGCAACCGCGATCGAGGTGAACGCCGAGATGATGAGCAGGCCTTCGAGCCCGATGTTGATGACTCCGGACTTCTCGGCGAAGATCCCGCCGAGCGCCGCGAACGCGATCGGAACGGTCAGCCGGAGCACCGAGCCGACGTAGTTGGGGTCGGTGACCAGCGTGAGCAACACGACCGCGAGCCCGGTGAACGGGTTGGCAGGGAACAGCACCTCGATCGCGATCAGCGCCGCGACCACCAGTCCGACCGCGCCGAGGAGCCACCGCCGTTTGCGCGAGGTGTCGGCGTAGCTCATTCGGAGTCACCTCCGTCGTCGGCGCCGCCCATCCGAGGCGTCCCGCCGTCGGTCGCGACCGCCGGCTCGTCGTCGCCGTAGCCGTAGCGGATTCCCGCCATCCGGAAGAACTCCGGCATGGCGACGAACAGGATGACCAGCCCGCGGAGCACCCCCACGAGCTGTTGGGGGACCGCGAGGTCGAACTCGATGACGAGGCTCCCGCCCTTCAGCGCACCGAACAGGAGCGCGGCCGGGACCACGCCGATCGGGTTGTTGCCCGCCAGAATGGAGACGGTGATGCCGTCGAACCCGAGCGACGGGATGCCGCTCTGCCACTGGCCGGCGACCATCAGCACGTACACCGCGCCGCCGACGCCGCCGAGCGCGCCCGACAGCGCCATGCTGGAGACCATCGTCTTCTTGGCGTCGACGCCGCCGTACTCGGCGGCGTCGGGCTGGACCCCGCTGGTCCGGAGATCGTAGCCGAAGCTGGTCCCCCGAAGCACCCAGTAGACGAGTCCGGCGAGCGCCAGCCCGCCGACGAGCGCCAGCATCGAGAACCCGTCGATCCCGAGGACCAACGCCGGGAGCTGGGCGTACTCGGGGACGAACCGGGTCTGGACCGTCTGGCTCCCGGGGTCTTTGAACACCTCCGAGACGAGGGTGAACGCGATGCCCGTCGCGACGAAGTTGAGCATGATCGTGGTGATGACCTCGTTGGCGTCGGCGTACGCCTTCAGCGCCCCGGGAATCGCCCCCCAGAAGCCGCCAACCGCCGCCCCGACCAGCAGGCCGACCGCGACGAGGACGACCCCGCCGACCAGGCCAGCCGGCACGACCGGCGCGACCCACAGCACCGACAGGCCGGTGCCGAGCGCGCCCAGCACGAGCTGGCCCTGCGTCCCGATGTTGAACATGCCCGCCCGAAATGCGACCGCGACCGACAGCCCGGTAAACAGCAACAGCGTCGTCTCCTGGAGCGTGGTCGCGAGGTTGAACGTCGAGCCGAACGCTCCCTTCAGGAGGACCCAGTACACCTCGATCGGGTTGTAACAGAACTCACCGAGGCCGCCGAGCGTGGCGAACGGCGCGGACGGACACGGCGACAACACCCACCCGGAGATCAGCACGACCACCGCCCCGACCACGACCGACAGCCCGAGCGCGGCGAGGCTGATCAGGATGCGCTCGATCGCCGAGGCGTCGACCAGCCCGCCGAGCGCGCGACCGATCGTCGAGTCGTCGCCGCTCATCGGTCACCACCCGGGGGGTCGGCGATGCTCGGGGCGTCCTCGGGGGTCTCGCCCGCCATCAGCAGGCCAAGCTCCTCCTCGGTCACCCGATCGGGGTCGACCACGTCGACGAGTTCGCCCTCGTGCATGACGCCGAGCCTGTCCGAGAGCTGCTGGACCTCGTCGAGCTTCGAGGAGACGAGCAACACCGTCTTGCCCGCCCGCCGGAGGTCGAGCAGGCGGTCGTGGATGAACTCGATCGAGCCCACGTCGACCCCGCGGGTCGGGTGAGAGGCCACGATCACGTCCGGGTCGCGGGCGAACTCCCGGCCCACGATGAACTTCTGCTGGTTTCCCCCCGACAGCGACGCCGACTCGGCGTCGGCGTTCGGCGGGCGCACGTCGTACTCCGCGATGATCTCCTCGGCGTGCTCGCGGGTGTGTTCCCAGTCGATGCGGCCGCCGGCGGCGAACTCGCTCGTGTGCTGGCTCCCGAGCAGTCCGTTCTCCACGAGGTCGAACTCCATCACGAGCCCGCGCTCCTGGCGGTCCTCGGGGATGTAGGCCATCCCGGCGTCGATGCGCTCGCGCCGAGACCGGTCGGTCACGTCCTCGCCGCCGATCTCGACCCGCCCCGACTCGGGCGTCCTGAGCCCGGTAACGGCCTCGACGAGTTCGGACTGGCCGTTGCCGTCCACGCCCGCGATCCCGAACACCTCGCCCTCTCTGGCGTCGATGTCGACGCCGCGGACCTGCTCGACCCCGCGGTCGTCGGTGACTCGGAGGTCCGAGACCGCGAGCCCCACCGCGCCGGGGTCGGCGGGCTCCTTGTCGGCTTCGAGCAACACCTCCCGGCCGACCATCAGCTCCGCGAGCTCCTCGCGGGTGGTGGCATCGGCGTCGACGGTGCCGACGTTCTTCCCGTTCCGGAGGACGGTGATGTCGTCGGCGGCCTCCATCGCCTCCCCGAGCTTGTGAGTGATGAAGATGATCGTCTTGTCCTCGGCCGCCAGTTCGTCGAACACCTCGAAGAGGTCCGCGACCTCCTGTGGGGTCAACACCGCGGTCGGCTCGTCGAGGATCAGCACGTCGGCGCCGCCGTACAGCGCCTTCAGAATCTCGACGCGCTGTTGGACCCCGACGCTCACGTTCTCGACCCGGGCCTCCGGGTCGACGTCGAACCCGTAGCGCCGACTCAGCTCCCGGACCTCCCGATCGGCCCGGACGCGATCTATCGCGAGCCCGCCCCACTTGCGGGGCTCGTGACCGAGGACGATGTTCTCGGCGGTGGTGAGCGTGTCCACGAGCATGAAGTGCTGGTGAATCATCCCGACCCCCGCGTCGATGGCGTCCCGCGGCGTTTCGAACTCCCGGGGTTCCCCGTCGAGGTGGACGGTCCCGCCGTCCGGCTGATACAGTCCGTAGAGGACGTTCATCAGCGTCGTCTTTCCCGCGCCGTTCTCACCGAGCAGGGCGTGGATCGAGCCCTCCTCGACTTCGAGGTCGACCTCGTCGTTGGCGACCACGCCGGGGAACCGCTTTGTTATCCCCTCGAGATAGACGGCTGCGCTCATCTGTCTCGGTGTTCCGGGCCGGCGTGCTTAAGGAACCCGGAATTATTTTCCGGAGTCTCGGACGGCCGACACGACGGTTACAGCTCGCTGGTCTCGGTCGGCACTTCGATCTCGCCCGCGACGATCGCCTCCCGGGACGCCGCGAGGCTCTCGGTGACCGACTCGGGGATGGCGTCGCCGAGTTCGGCGCCGTACACCGCCGCGACACCGTCGCGTTCGAGCCCCAGGACGTTGGTCGCGCCATCGAACTCGTCGTCGACGACGCTCTCGATCGACCGGAACACGGCCCGATCGACACGCTTTACCATGCTCGCGAGGATCACGTCGGCGTACTCGGGCAGGCTCTCGGACTGGTCGGCGTCGACGCCGATCGCGAACCGGCCTACCTCCTGGGCCGCCTGAAACACCCCGCTCCCGGTGCCGCCCGCGGCGTGGTAGACGACGTCTGCACCCTCGTTGTACATCGACAGCGCGATCTCTTGGCCCTGTGCCGGGTCGTTCCACGCGCCCGCGTACGCGGTCCGGACTTCGATGTCCTCGTCGGCGTGGGCGACGCCCGCCTTGTACCCCGCCTCGAACTTCTCGATCAACGGCACCTCCCGGCCGCCGACGAACCCGACGACCGCGTCGTCGTTCGTCTCGCCGGCGCCAGCGCTGAACTCCATCTGGGTGAGTAGCCCCGCCATGTGGCCGACCTGAAACGACCCCTCCTGCTCGCGGAACGTGTAACTGGCGACGTTGTCGGCGTCGACGGTGGTGTCGACGACCATGAACCGCTGGTCGGGGAACCGCTCGGCGTTGCGCCGGAGCGGTTCCTGCTGGACGAACCCGATACAACAGAGCAGGTCGTAGTCGGGACTGCTCGACTGGGCGAACCGTTGCTGGAGGTTCGCGACCTCGCTCGGAGTCCCGGGCTCGGCGTTCGTGAACGCCACGTCGTACTCGTCGGCGGCGTTCTGGACGCCCTGATGGGCCATGTCGTTGAACGAGTTGTCCCCGAGCCCGCCGGTCGCGTACACCATCCCGACGTTCGTCACGTCGTCCTGTACGAATCCGGCGGTGCCGAGCGCCGCGACACCGGCGATTCCCCCCAAGAAGCGTCGTCTCGTGTGTCTCCCCCGCATACCGGTACCATCACCATCGTCCGTGATGAAATCGACGCTTTGTTGCTCGACCGGCCGCCCCGACGAAAGACCGTTACAGGTCGCTGGGGTCGGTCGGCACCTCGATGTCGCCCTCGACGATGGCGGTCTCGGACTCTTCGAGCGCCGACCGTACGTCTTCGGGGACCTCCGAGCCGATGTTGTTGCCGTAGACGACCGAGACGCCGTCCTGTTCGAGGCCGAGCGTCTCGGTGCTCCCGCCCTCGAACTCGCCGTTGACCACGTTCTCGATCGACCGGTACACCGCCTCGTCGACCCGCTTTACCATGCTCGCGAGGATCACGTCGTCGTACTTCGCGAGGCTCTTGGACTGGTCGGCGTCGACGCCGATCGCGAACCGGCCCGCCTCCTGGGCCGCCTTGAAGACGCCGTTGCCCGTCCCGCCCGCGGCGTGATAGACGAAGTCTGCACCCTTGTCGTACATCGACAGCGCGATCTCCTGGCCCTGCGCGGAGTCGCTCCACGACCCGGCGTAGGCGGTCCGGACCTCGACGTCCCCGTCGGCGTGGGCGACGCCCGCGCGGTATCCCGCCTCGAACTTCTTGATCAGCGGGGTCTCTTTCCCGCCGACGAAGCCGACGACCGCGTCGTCGGTGGTCTCGCCCGCGCCCGCGCTGAAGTCCATCTGGGTGAGTAGCCCCGCCATGTGGCCGGCCTGGAACGACCCCTCTTGTTCTTTGAACACGTAGTTGGCGACGTTGTCGGCGTCGACGGTGGTGTCGACGACCATGAAGTTCTGATCGGGGAAGTTCGCGGCGTTCTGTGAGAGGGAGTCCTGCTGGACGAATCCGATGCAGGGGATGAGATCGTAGTCGGGGTCGGTCGACTGGGCGAACCGTTGCTGGAGGTTCGCGACCTCGCTCGGACTCCCGGGTTCGGCGTTCGTGAACGCCACGTCGTACTCGTCGGCGGCGTCCTGGACGCCCTGGTGGGCCATGTCGTTGAACGAGTTGTCGCCGAGCCCGCCGGTCGCGTACACCATCCCGACGTCGGTGACTCCGCCGCTCTCGGTGGTCTCTCCGTTTCCGTCGGCGTCGTCGGCCGCGGTGGTCTCCTCGCTCCCGTCGCCGCCGCCCAGACAGCCGGCGAGGCCGAGTCCGAGCGCGCTCGCGCCGCCGACTTTCACGATCCGCCGTCTCCGGTCGTCGATCTTCGTCATCTTACGGTATGGATTCCGTCACCTACGCATAAACCCGTCGCTTCGGGGCTGAAACCCGAATACTCAGCGGTTTGAGAACTCAGCGAAGCGACTACTTCGCGGCGTCGACCGCCGCCTCGACCGCCGCGACCGCCGACCCCACCAGTTCGTCGACGTCGTCGCTCTCTGCGTACACTCGCACGTACGGTTCGGTACCGCTGGGGCGGACCAGCACCCACGACCCGTCGGGCAGGGTCGCCCGGACGCCGTACTCGGTCTCGACCGACGCCTCGGGGTATCGTTCGGGGATCGCCGTCTCCAGTCGCCCCATCGCCGCGGTCTTGGCGTCGTCGGGACAGGCGACGCTCTGCTTGCGGTACGGGCGCTCGGTCACGGGGTCACGGAGGGGCCCGAGCCCGCCGGCGGCCGCGACCAGTCGGGCGATCACCGCCGCGCTCGCGACGCCGTCGATCCACCCGCCGAACCGGGTGTGGACGTGCTTCCACGGCTCGGCCGCGAACGCGACCTCGGTCCCCTCGGCGCCCGCCTCCCGGGCCGCCCCGATCCCCTCGTGGAGCGCGCCGAGTCGGACCCGCTCGACCCGCCCGCCCGCGGCCTCGACCTGCTCGTCGATGCGGCCCGAGGCGTTCGGCGTCGTCACGACCACGGGGTCGTCGGCGTCGCTGGCCGCGGTGTAGTGGGACGCCAGAATCGCGACTACGGTGTCTTCGTGGACGACCTCGCCGTCGCCGTCGACGACGACGATGCGGTCGGCGTCGCCGTCGTGACCGATCCCGAACGCCGCCTCGTCGGCCGCGACGAACTCCCGGAGGTCCGCGAGCGTCTCGGGCGTCGGCTTGCTCTCCCGACCGGGGAAGTGGCCGTCGACGTTGGCGTTGAGCGCGACCACGTCGGCCCCGAGCGCCCGAAGCACCTGCGGGGTGGCGACCGCCGCCATCCCGTTGCCACAGTCGACCGCGATCCGGAGCCCGTCGAGAGGCGCGCCGTGACCGATCGCGTAGTCGGTGACCGCGTCCCGGTAGGCGTCGAGCACGCCGGCGCGCTCGCCGCCGCCCCACTCGTCCCACGCGACCGGCGGCTCGTCGGCCTCGACCCGGTCGTTCACCGTCAGCTCGGCGTCGCGGTCGTACTCCTGTCCGTCGACGAACAGCTTGATGCCGTTGTCGGTCGGGGGGTTGTGGCTCGCGGTGAGCATCGCGCCCCGTCGGCCGCGCGAGGCGAACGCGAGCGCGGGGGTCGGGAGCTGGCCGGCCCGGCGCACGTCCGCGCCCGCACTCTCCAGTCCCGCTTCCATCGCGGCCGCCAGCGCGGGGCCGGTCTGGCGACCGTCGCGGGCGACGACGAACGACGTCCGGTCGGCGTCGGTCCCGGCGCGCTCGACCGCCTCGCGGCCGGCCGCGCGGCCGACCGCGAGCGCGAGCTCCGGGGTCACGGTCTCGACTGCGCTGCCGCGGATACCCGCGGTTCCGAACAGATCCATGTAGCCTATCTCGCGTCCGGGACCACTTAGCTTTCCGCGGTTCGGGGCGCGACCCTCCGGGCGCTGACAGATCGGCCGGCGACCGGCCGGGCCGGCCTGAGCCGGAGCGGGCCGAATCGGTGACCCGTGAAACCTAAACCGTCGACTTGCGTACGGGGGCACATGGAACTACCGAGTCCGACCACGCCGGAGGGACTGTTCGACTATCTACTGTGGGGAATCGTGGCGCTGTCGGCGCTCATCGGGATCGCGCTGTTGGCGTTCGGAACGTACTGATCGACCGGGCCGAGGGCTCAGAGCTCGACGCCGCTCGGGATCAGGCTGTGCTGGCGGAGGAGGTTCCCGTCGCGGTTGTAGACGAGGAACGTTTCCTTGTCGTACTCGACGAGGTCCTCGCCGTTGATGCTGATCTCGACATGGTACCGGCCGTCGGGGTCGCCGGTGGCCTTGCCGTACTCGCGGGCGGCCCGGATGAACTTCAGCACGTCGTCGGCGTCCTGATTGAGTTCGAGCACGAAGTCTCCGGTGATGCGGTTGGTGACGCTCACCACCCCCGTGGTGTCCTCGCCGTCGACCGGCCCCTGCAGCCGGAACGCGACGTCGGTCTCACCCGCGTCGAGCAGGTCGCCGTCGGTCCCGCTGAGGCGCTCTCGGAGCGTCGAGGACGGTCCCTCGAAATCGATGAGTACCGTCGGCTTCCGAGCGTCGTCGCCCTCCTCGACCCAGTCGACGTTCCGAACGTCCAGCGTGAAGTAATCGCGCCTCATTCCGTACTTCGACGTACGGTCCGACGCGTCATGAACGTAACGCCGCCGGACCGTCGATGTGGCGAGCCCTCGCCGCGGGAGAGTCGACCCGTGATTTAAGTACCCCCGATTCGATTTGCCGGGTGAACCCGACGGCGGGCGCGCTCGCCGTCACTCGCCTATCCATGCCCGAGCTTACCGCCGACGACGTTCGGATCCGAATCCGGGAGTTCGAGCGCAGGCTCCGCCGGACCGCCGAGGTGCTCCGGGGCTCGTCGGTCGAGGTCGACGGCTACGATCCCGACGACCACGGACCGCTGGTCTCGTTCTCGGGGCTCGACGGCTACGAGGAGGTCGACCGCTACTGGGTCGACGCCCCGTTCGCGTTCGTCTCGGTCAACTACGACGACGTCGAGAACGAACACCTGTATCAGGTGGTCGAGCCCGACCTCGACGACCTCGAAACCGAACTGCTCGACCGGCTGATCGACGACATCCGCGACTCGCTCATCCACCGCGGGGAGACCGCCGACGAGGGCGACCCCGACGCCGAGGCGACCGCCGAGCGCGTGGCCGAGACCGCGCTGAAAGAGGAGCTCCGCGAACTGCTGTCGGTGTACGGCGTCGAGGTCGAGCCCGCGAGCTTCTATCGGCTCTTCTACTACCTCCACCGGTCGTTTCGGGGGTTCGGGAAGCTCGATCCGCTGTTGGCCGACCCCCGCATCGAGGACATCTCCTGTGACGGCTACGACCTCCCGATCTTCGTCTACCACGACGACTACACCGACATCGAGACCAACATCGCGTACGGCCAGCGCGAACTCGACAACCTCGTGATGCGGCTGGCCCAGCGGTCGGGCAAGCACGTCAGCATCGGCGACCCCGTCGTCGAGACCACGCTACCCGACGGCTCGCGCGCCGAACTCGCCCTCGGCGAGGAGGTCACGCCCCGCGGGTCGGCGTTCACCATCCGGAAGTACGCCGACGAGCCGTTCACGCCGGTCGACCTCATCGAGTACGGTACGTTCAGCCTCGACCAGATGGCGTACCTCTGGCTCGCCATCGAGTCCAACAAGTCGCTGATCTTCGCGGGCGGGACCGCCTCGGGCAAGACCACGTCGATGAACGCGATCTCGATGTTCATCCCGCCGCGCTCGAAGGTGCTCACAATCGAAGACACCCGCGAGCTGGCGCTGTACCACGACAACTGGCTGTCGTCGGTCACCCGCGAGCGCCGGGGGTCGGCCGCCGACATCACGATGTACGACCTGCTTCGGTCGGCGCTTCGCCACCGCCCCGAGTACATCGTGGTCGGGGAGGTCCGGGGCGAGGAGGCGATGACGCTGTTTCAGGCGATGAACACCGGCCACACCACCTACTCGACGATGCACGCCGACTCGGTCCAGACGGTGATCAACCGACTCGAGAACGACCCCATCAACGTCCCCCGGGCGATGATCCAGAGTCTGGACATCCTGTCGGTCCAGACGCTGACGTACGTCGGCGACGAGCGAGTCCGCCGGAACAAGGTGCTCGCCGAGATCGAGGGGATCGACCAGCGCACCGGCGACCTCGACTACTCGACGACCTTCTCGTGGAACGCCGGCGAGGACACGTTCCGGCGCAACGACAGCTCCGTCCTCGACGAGATCCAAGACGAGCGGGGCTGGTCGCGTAGCGAACTCCTCAAAGAGATCCGGAATCGCAAGCGAGTCCTGGAGTATCTCCGCGATCGGGGGGTCACCGACTACCGCCGGTTCACCGCGATGATAAACGAGTACTACGCCCACCCCGAGCGCGTGCTCGACGCCATCGACCTCGACACCGAGATCGACGCCGGGTTCGAATGATGCTCGAATACCTCCCGCTCGCGGTGGTCGCGATCGTCGGCGTCCCGCTCGCGCTCGCGGCGCTGACCCGCCGGGGCGATCGGGCGCTCACCCGGCTCGCGCTGGCGCTGTTCGACGGGTGGGTCGCCGACCGCGGGCGGCGCCAGCGCGAGCGCCGCGAACTACTCTACGCGGTCCACCTCGAAGACACCTACCGGATGTACGCCTCGAAGACCCTGCTGTACGCGGGGCTGGTCGCGCTCGCCGGGAGCGTCGTCGGGGTGTATCTGGCGGCGGGCGTGCTCGCGCTGTTCAAGATCTCGCCCGAAACAGTGCGGGCGACGCTCCCCCAACAGCTCTGGTTTCTCGCGGACCTGCTCGTGTTCCCGGATCTCTCGCTCGGGGAACTGTTCACCCTGCTGGCGTTCAGCAGCGCGACCCTCGGGGTGGCGGGCGGGGCGATCACGTACTGGATCCGGTGGGAGAACCTCTCGTACCGGGCGAACGCCCGCGCCCGCCAGATCGACGAGAGCATCGCCCGGACGGTGGCGTTCTTCTACGCGCTGTCCCGGAGCGGAATGGCGTTTCCCGAGATCATGCGGAGCCTCGCGCGCAACCGCAGCGTCTACGGCGAGACCGCCGAGGAGGTCGCGGTCGCGGTCAAGTCGATGGACTACGCCGGCCTCGACATGCTGTCGGCGATCGAACGCCTCGCCGACCGCACGCCGAGCCAGAAGTTCCGGGAGTTCACCGACAACCTCGCCAGCGTCCTCCAGAGCGGCCAGTCGATCCCGGCGTACCTCGACGACCAGTACGAGCGCTACCGCGAGGACGCCGAGGCCGAACAGGAGGCGTTCCTCGAACTGCTCGCCACGCTCGCGGAGGCGTACGTGTCGGTGTTCGTGGTCGCGCCGCTCCTTTTCATCACGATCCTCGTCATCATGGGGCTGATGGCGATCGGCCGGACCCTGCCGTTGCTCCGGGTCATCGCGTACTTCGCCGTCCCGCTGGCGAACGTCGGCTTCATCATCTACCTCGACAGCATCACCGAGTCGCTCCGGGCGACCCGAGAGGCCCGCGAGATCGACGCCGCGCCCGGGCTGTTGGCGGGGGTCCGGCGGACCGACGACCCCGACGCCGACCGGACCGGGACCGAGCGCCCGGCGGTCGAGGGGTCGGCGGTCCGGAGCGACGGGGGCGAGCGCCCCGCCGCCGACTCGTCTGCCGGGCTCGCCTTCGAGCGTCTCGCGGCCTTCGAACGGGTCCGGTGGCTCCGGGACCTGCTGTCGAACCCGGCCCGCACGCTCCGGGAAAATCCCGTGTACGTGCTGTACGCGACCGTCCCGCTCGGGGTGCTCTCGGTGGTGCTCCGGGCGTGGCCCCACCTCGTGGCCGGGACGCTCACCGTCGAGACGCTCGACGACTTCGTGGTGCAGGCCGCGCTCGTCGTGGTCGGCTCGTTCGCGGTCGTCCAGGAGCTCCACCGCCGGCGGATCGACGCGATCGAGGCCGCGGTGCCCGACTTCCTCGATCGGCTCGCCAGCGTCAACGAGGCGGGCATGTCGATCGTCGAGAGCCTCGAACGAGTCGCCGACACCGAACTCGGGGCCCTCGACGCCGAGGTCGAGCGTCTCCGGACCGACATGGCGTGGGGCGTCGAGGCCCGGACCGCGCTCTACCGGCTCGAAGACCGGATCGACGCGCCGGTGATCACGCGGGTCACCACGCTACTCGGTAACGCGATGCACGCAAGTAGCGACCTCGCGCGCGTGCTCCGGATCGCGGCCGACGAAGCGCAGGACACCCGCCGGCTCAAGCGCAAGCGCCGCCAGGAGATGGTGACCTACGTCGTGATCATCTACCTCGCGTTCGTGGTCTTTCTGGTCATCATCGGCTCGCTCAACAGCATCCTCATCCCGAGCCTCCCGACCGGCGCGGCCGCACCGGACACCGGGGGCGCGATCAGCGGCGGCCCGCTCGCGGGCATCTCGGAGGTCGACGTCGAAGCCTACACCCTCCTGTTTTTCCACACCGCGCTGATACAGGCGCTTTTCTCCGGGCTGGTCGCCGGCCAGATGGGCGAGACCAGCGTGAAGAACGGCGCGAAACACGCCGCGGTCATGCTGGCTATCGCGTACGCGGTGTTCCTGCTGTTGCCGTGACCGGCCCCGCGCCGGCGCACGGAACCCGAGCGGTTTTCCCGCCGGGACGCCCACCGTCGGGTATGGACGGAGCGGACGAGCGCCGCGAGGTGCGAGCGACCTACGACCGCATCGCGGCCCACTTCTCGAAGACCCGCGAACACGCCTGGCCCGAGATCGAGGCGTTTCTGGCGGACGCGCCGCGAGTCGGGGTCGCGCTCGACCTCGGGTGCGGTAACGGCCGCCACGCCGAGCTACTGGCGGAGTCGGCCGACCGCGTGGTCGGCGCCGACGCGAGCGGCCGGCTCCTGTGCGAGGCCCGCGACCGCGCCGCGGATCGGGGGTTCGACGCCGACCTCCTGCAGTGTGACGCCGCCGGGGTTCCGCTCGGCGACGACGCCGTCGGCCGGGCGGTGTACGTCGCGACCCTCCACCACCTGCCGAGCCGGGACGCCAGAGTCGCGAGCCTGAACGAACTCGCCCGCGTCCTGACCCAAGACGGCCGGGCGCTGGTGAGCGCGTGGTCGACGGCCCACGACCGGTTCGACGAGGAGGCGGGCTTCGACACCGAGGTCGACTGGACGCTCCCCGGCGGCGAGACCGTCCCGCGGTTCTACCACATCTACGCTCCCGCCGAGTTCGAGGCCGACGTGGCCGACAGCGACCTCGATCCGATCGAGTTCGAGGTGTCGTCGGGCAACTGCTACGCCACCGTCCGCGGCGCGAAACAGTAAGGCCCTTAACGTCGGCTGGGGAATTTAGGAGTGCGAGCGCCGATGGTGAGACGGACGAAGTCCGTCGATGCGCGGCGCGAGCGACTAACGAGAGTGAGCGCCGATGGTCTAGTGGTAGGACCTGAGCCTTCCAAGCTCATGGCCCGGGTTCAAATCCCGGTCGGCGCATTTTCTGGCGAGTGAAGCGAGGCGAAAATCGCTACGAGGATTTGAATCAGCGAGTGGGAGGTGAGAGAGCGTCGACTCCCGACCGGCCCTCCCCTTCGCGACGCGACCGGGAGCGTGCCGGCCGGGCCGACTCCCGGTCGCCGCCGGGGTCCGTCCGAACTGAGCCCGCGACTCAGTACGGCGGCCGCTGTGCCCGGATGACGTCCGCGAGGTGCTGTTGTTCGTCGGCGATGAGTTCCGAGAGGTCGTCGGCGGTGATGATGCCCGTCAGCTCGCCGTCGGCGTCACAGACCGGCAAGCGTCGGACGCCGTTGTCGCTCATCAGGTCCGCGGCCTCGTAGAAGCCGTGATCGCGCTCGATCGTGACGAGGTCTTCTGACATCACCGCCTCGGCCGTCGAGTCGGTCGCCGCGTCGCCGTCGGCCAGCACGCGCATCGCGAGGTCCCTGTCCGTGACGATGCCGACCGGCGTCGCGCCGTCGGTGATAACGATACTCCCCACTCGTTCGTCTCGCATCGTCGTCGCGAGGTCCGAAACTGTCGTTTCGGCGCCGGCGCTGACGACGTCGTCGCGTGCGAGGTCTTCGATTGGCATTGGTTTTCCCCCGTACGAGACTTGGACACTGAGACGGAAAGCAGTAGTGGGACGTTACCGCGACCCGAGAATCGTCGGGTAGATTCGAGTGTCGCCGACGCCGACCACCGAGAACGCACGCCCGACCGCCACCAGAGCTTTCGCGCCCGGCGTCGAGACGCGAACCGATGAGCCAGCAACGCCGGGACGCGCTCGACGACGCGTACGAACCGACCGACGCCCGCCCGACGAACCGCCGCGAACTCGGACTGGGAGCGATCGGCGGCGCCGTCGCGACGGTCGCGATGACCGCGTTCCGGATGCCGATCAGCAGGTCGCTCCCGCCCACCGGACCGTTTCTGGCGAAGTATCTCGGGGGCGAGCCCGGCGACTACGGCTGGGAGGCGCTCGCGCTTCACCTCGGCTACGGGACGGCCGCCGGCGGCGTCTTCGGCGGACTCGCCGCGCGAGCGCTCGGCGCGACGACTCCGGACGGCGACTGCGGTTCGGAGGCGGGCCGCGAGGCGCGCGCGACCGCGCTGGGGGTCGCCTACGGGCTGGCGCTGTCGGCGTTCGGCGTCCGGGTCCTACTCGGCCGCGCGCTCGACGTGGACCTCGACCCCGACGAGCGACTCGTCTTCCACCTCGGCCACGTCGTGTACGGGCTCACGCTCGGGACGTGGTTCGGATCGAACGCCTGAGCCGTCGCGAGCCCGGAGCCCGGTAGCCGGTGTTATTTTACCGTCCCAGTCATTGGTTCCGGTACGAGACGCCGGTAGTGCGCCACCGAAACGATCCCCACCTAACGGATGACTGACCTCGCCCGCGTACTCTACGTCGCACCGACCCCCGAGCGGGGGGACGCCGTCGAGTCGTACCTCGCGGCCGGCCCCTCGGGGGTCGACATCTCGGTCGCGACGACCGCCGCCGAGGCGCTCGCCGCGATCGACGACCGGGATATCGACCGGGCGGTCGTCGACGAACACGTCGCGGACGCGGCCGCAACGCTCCGGGCGGCCGACCCCGATCTGCCGGTCGAGACGCTGGCCGCGCCCCCGGAGGCGTCAACCGACGTCGCGGCGCGCGCGCTCGCCGACCGGATCGCCCGCGCGGCGACCGCGAACGGCGATCGACCGATGTCACCCGAACCCGAGTTCGGCGCGGTCGCGCGGGCGGCGTCCGACGCCGTGCTCGTCGTCGACGTCGACGGCGTCGTCCGCTTCGCGAACGACGCGGTCGAGGGCGTGTTCGGGTACGAGCCGGCGGAGCTGATCGGCGAACCGCTGGCGCGGCTCGTCCCCGAGCGCCACCGCGGGGCGATGGCACGCTACCTCCGGGAGGGCGATCGGACCCTCGACCGGGAGTACGTCGAGTTCCCCGGTCGTCACCGCGACGGCCGCGAGCTCGCGCTCGGCGTCTCGTTCAGCGAGTTCACCCGCGGCGGGGAACGCCGATTCGCGGGCGTGATCCGGGACGTGACCGAGCGCGAGCGCCGGCTCGAACGGTACGAGGCGATGGTCGAAGCGGTCGACGACGGCATCTACGCGCTCGACGCCGACTCGCGGTTCATCGCGGTCAACGACGCCTACTGTCGACTGACGGGGATCGACCGAACCGAACTGCTCGGCGAGCGCGCCGCGAGCGTCTTCGGAGAGTCCCTCGCCGGGAGCCCGGATCGCCTCCGGGAGATCGCCGACGAGTCGGGCGGCCCCGCGACGATAGAGACGACAGTACCGAGCGCCGACGGCGAGTCGCGCCCCGTCGAGATCCGGCTGTCCCGGTGCCCGCTCGAGGGCGGCGAGACGGGGCGGGTCGGGATCGTTCGGGACGTCTCGGCCCGCAAGCGACGGGAGGCGAAGCTCACCTCGCTCCACGATCTGGTGCAGTCGCTGGCGGACGCGGAGACGGACGCCGAGGTGTACGACACCGCCGTCGACGCCGGCGTGGGGACGCTCGGGTTCGAGAACGTGGCGATCGTCAGCTACGAGTCGGGCGCGCTGGTCCCGGCGGCCCGCGAGTGGGCCGGGGGTGAGATCGACGACGCGCTCGTAGGGCGGCGCGGCGACGGCGTCGCGTGGGAGGCGTTCGCGGCGAGCGAGAGCCGGAGCGTCGACGACCTCCGGGTCGAGCGCGGCGACGAGGCGGCGATGGCGAGCGTGCTGGCAGTCCCGCTCGGGCGCCACGGCGCGTTTCTCGCGGGCGACCCCGAGCCCGGCGCGTTCGACGAGACCGACCGCTCGCTCGCGGAACTACTGTGTGCGACCGTCACCGCGGCGCTCGACCGGGCCGAACGCGAGGAGACGCTCAGACGCCGCCGGGACGAACTCGAAGCCAAAAACCGCGAGCTCGAGCGCGCGAACAGGCTGAACGAGGTGATTCGGAAGCTGACCCGGGCGCTGATCGAGGCCGCGACCCGCGACGAACTGTTGCGGTCGGTGTGCGAGCGCCTGACCGAGAGCGGCCCTTACCGGTTCGCGTGGTTCGGCGAGTACGATCGGGCGACCGGGGAGGTCGTCCCGGCCGCGACGGCCGGCGTCGAGGAGGGGTATCTGGAGAGCGTGACCGTCCGGGCCAAGTCGGACGATCCTGAGAGTCAGGGACCGTCGGGTCGGGCGATCCGGACCGGCGAGCCACAGGTCCAAAACGACATCTTCGGCGACCCGCCGTTCGAGTCGTGGCGCGAACAGGCGCTCAAGCGCGGCTATCGGTCGAGCGCGGCGATCCCGGTCGTCTACGACGAGAACCGCTACGGCGTGCTCAACATCTACGCGGGCGAGCCCGACGTCTTCGACGAGACCGAACGAATCGTACTCGCCGAACTCGGCGACATCACCGGCTACGCGCTCAACGCCCTCGAACGCAAGCAGGCGCTCGTGAGCGACCGGTCGATCGATCTCGACTTCCGGGTCCGAGGGTCCGAGTACCCGATACTGACGTTCGTCACCGAGACCGACGGGGAGTTCGAGTTCGAGAGCGTGGTCCAGCGCGGCGACGGCAGTCTCCACCTGTTTTTCACCGTTCGAGGGGCCGAGCCGACGGAGACGCTGACGTTCGCCGAGGCGCTGACCGAGATCGAGAACACCCGGCTCGTCGCCGAACGCGACGGCGAGTACCGCTACGAGGGAGAACTGGTCGCGTCGTCGTTCCTGGCGTCGCTTGTGAATCGCGGCGCGGTCCCCCAGTCGCTGACCGCGAGCGACGGTGAGGGCCGAGTCGTGGTCCGAATCCCCGAGAGCGCGAACGTCCGGACGTTCGTGGAGCTGTTCGAGTCGGCGTTCGAGGAAGTCGAACTGGTCGCGCGCCGCGAGCGCGACGAGCCCGTGCTGTCCGAGCAGGCGTTCGCCTCGAAACTGGAGGGCCGGCTGACCGAGCGACAGCGCGAGGTGCTCGAAGTCGCCTACTTCGGCGGCTTCTTCGAGTGGCCCCGGGACGCCACCGCCGAGGACATCGCCGAGATGCTCGGAGTGTCCCAGCCGACCGTGAGCCGACACGTCCGAGCGGGCGAGCGCGCGCTGTTCTCGCTGTACTTCGAGGACGCGGAGTGAGCCCCGTCGAACGCCGACCCGCCGGAAACCCCGACGCGATCCTGTGCCACTATATCACACACGAGATCGGTTCGGACCCGTCCGGAGACAATTTATACATATAACCCCACCGGGATCGGCTCGCGTATACACCTACCGGGAACCGATTTTTACGTACGGTACCTCCGATGGGACAGAGAATGAGCCAGACAGCAACTCCGACCACGTTCGAAGCCGCGACCAGCGAGCGAGTCATCGAGGCCGTCGCCGACGCCACCGACAGCGATCCGACCGACGTCGGCCCGCTCTACCACGTCGTCGATCCCGACGCGCTCGACCGACTGTTCGCGCCGACCAACCGGGGCGCCGTCAGGGCCGGCCACGTCACGTTCACCTTCGGCGGCTGTGACGTCGTCGTCCGGGGCGACGGCGAAATCGAGGTCGAGCGCCTCGACTCGGCGACCGACGGCGGCGTCGATACCGACCGCGACCGGACGTAGGTCCGACCTCGAACAGTGAGACGGAAACGACGTCGAGCGACGGCGAGCCGATAGCGATGACCGACCGGTTCGATCACACGTCGAGGGAGTCTCGCGAACGCGGGAGCGACAGCGCATCGATCGGGTGTCACTGCTGTGGCGACCCGATAGACACCGACGACTGGCATCCGGTCGCGACCCGACGCGACGAGGACGGCCGGATACAGATACACGACTTCTGCTGTGAGGACTGCCGGAGCGCGTGGGTCCGCGAGCGCGACCGGAACTCCGACTACACCGCCGACTGATTCACCTCGTAGACGACCACCCCGTCGTTCCGGAACGCCGGTTCGATGCCGGGATACCGCCCGAAGTCGAGGTTCTCGTCGGCGTAGGCCTCGCGTTCGAGCGGGCCGACGTAGACGTACTCGACGTCGTAGCGCTTCAGCAGTTCGGCGCGGTCGCTCCACTGGCCCCGATAGATGAGATCGACGTCCTCGGCCCGGCGTTCGGCGACGGTCGACCCGCGGTAGACGCCCTCCTGGTACACCCAGCCGACGACCGCGGGCAGACCGGTCAGCGACGGGACCGGGCTCGACCACGAGTAGGGGCTCCGACCCGGCGCGGTGACGACGTGGGGCTGGCCCGACTTGCGGTCGAGCCACCGGATCGCCTCGCCCTCGTCGGCGTGGCGGTCGTCGAGATAGGCGAGGCCGTCGAGGGTCGCCCCGTCGGCGCCGGTCGACTCGAAGTGGTTCTCCAGCGCGAGCCCGCCGTACATGCCGGTCGAGAGCACGAGCGCGACGGCGACGCCGGTCGCGACGTCGCCTCGCGAGACGTCGCGGCCCGGCACCGACCACCCGAGGTCGGCTCGCTGGCTCATCAGAGTCGCCAGCGCGGCCCCGGCGGCCGGGCCCCAGAGCACCCACACCTGCATGTACACCTTGAACACGGTGTTGAACCGACCGGAGATTGCGCTGTCTTCGACGTAGACGAACTCCACGAGCGTGACCAGCCCCGCGCCCGCGATTACCAACACGGTCTCGTAGCCGACGTCGCCGTCGGCCCGGAGGACGAGCCACCCCGCGACCACCAGCGGGACCACGAGGACGACGACCGGGTACCCGAGCCACCACCCGACCGCGACCAGCGCGGCCGCGAGGACGCCGAACCGGCCGGGGTCGACCGACAGCGACTCGCGGGCCCGCGGCCAGAGGAACAGCGCGAACGCGAGCAAAAAGGCGCCGTGGACGAGCAGGAGGCCGGTCGCGGTGGTCGGGGTCGGCAGGACGCCGAGGCTCCGGTTGCTCGCCGACTGGAGCAACACGCCCACGACGAACGGCGAGAGCCAGACGACCGCAAGCGCGCCGACCGCGGCCGCCCCGACGAACGCCGCGCCGATCCGGCGGGCTTCGGCGGCGACAGCGGCCCCGGGCGAGGCCGTCCCTCCGTCCGGAACCGAGGCGCTCCGGCCCCCGGTCGCGACGCCCGGCAGGAGGGTGAGGGGATCGGCGGGACCGAACGCGAACGCGAGCCACGCCACCCCGAGCCCGGTCGGGAAGCTCCAGACGTTGACGAGCGTGAGGAGAGCGACCACCGGCGGGAGCGCGACGAGCGCGAGGACCCGACGCCGTCGGCGGTTCTCGGGGTCGGTCCGGTAGTAGGCGAACCCCAGCGCGGCGATCACCAACAGGAACTGGGTGCTGAGCATGTGGCCGTGCAGGTCGCCGTTGAGGAACGCGAACAGCGGGAACTCGTTGATCGTGCCGGGGATCACGCGGCTCGGCGCCCAGTAGCCAAACTCCGAGAGTCCCGAGGCGACGAGGTCGCTCGCCGAGCTCCCGTCGATCGCTCCCGAGAGGCGGTCGGCAATCCCCGACGCGATCGGGTCCGGCACCAGCCAGACCAGCCCGGTCACGGGAACGACGAGGTTGCTCGCCACCCCCACGAAGAAGGCCCCGAGAGCGCCCGCGGTCGTCCGCGAGGCGCCGCGAGCATCGCCGAGCGCCGCGGCCAGCCCGTAGGCCGCGGTGACGAGCGAGGCGTAGAACCCCGAGAGCGCGAGGTTGTAGCCGTACTCGGGCGCGGTGCCGGTGAGGTGGGTGAGGACCGCCGCCATCAGGTGGCCGCCGTAGTAGTAGCGGACGTGGTCGCCGGCCCACCACATGTCGGCCGGCGGCAGGGCGTCGGCCCGGAGTAACGACCGGTAGATGCCGTAGTCGAGGAACTTCTCGCCGCCCCCGGGGACGATCGCGGGATCGACCGCACGGACCGCCACCAGCAACAGGAAAGCGACGGTGAAGACGAGCGCGGCCTCGGCGTACCCGCGGGGGCGGATCACCCGCGAGTCCGTCTCGCGCCGGAGGACGACCAGCGACAGCCCCGCGAGCACCGCCACCCCGAGGAAGGCGGTCCACCGACCGAACCCGACGTGTCCGACCAGAAAGACCGCGGTGGTCGTGACCGCCAGCCCGACCGGGACCGCGAAGCTCGCGCCCCGGTCGGGAAACCGGACGAACAGCCGGGCGGCGATCGGCAGCGCGGCGAACGCCAGCGCCTGAAACGCGGCGAGCCACAGCACGACGAGCGCGTACTCCATCGACAATAGGCGGGCCGCGAACCGATAAACCTCTTGGGGTTTCTGGGAGTCTCGACGGGCGTAGCGGCCCCGAGACCCCGGGACCGTCGGCGTCGAGGCAGGGTGGTTCACCGCCACAAACCCACACAGGGCGACCGAATCACAATCCTTATCCGTCAAACGGGGTTACGAGATAGTAGCGGGATGGGATAGCCAGGAGATTCCGGCGGGCTCATAACCCGCAGATCGGTAGTTCAAATCTACCTCCCGCTATACTTTTGCCGAACTCAGTTCCGCGAGACGCTTCGTCGCCGAGCGTCCGTCGAGTTCGGCACTCTCGCGCGAAGTAGATTCGAACGAGAGTGGAGCGTCCCGGAGCGGCCGTCGTTCGAATCTACCTCCCGCTGTTTTGTGCGACCTACTCGACGCGGGGCTCCACGACGGCGACATCTTCCGGAAGCGGCAAGCCGGTGAGAGGCCACGCCGCTTATTGAACTACGGGGCCTACCACTGGTGATGACATCAGCACTGTTCGTCGTCAGCGAGGAGGGCTACTGGGCAGAGGAATGTGTCGATCCGCTGGAGGCGCTTTCGGACGCCGGCGTCGACGTCGACGTGGCGACCCCGAGCGGGGACGTGCCGGTCGTCGACGAACGGTCGATCGACCCCGAGAACGTCGGCGAGGAGACCGCCGAACGGGTGAGGAAGGCCCACGAGAACGACGAGCGACTCCAGAATCCGATGGCGGTCGCGGACGCCGACGCCGACGCGTACGACGCCCTCGTGATTCCGGGCGGCCACGGCACCGCGTGGGACGTCAACCAGGACAAGCACGCCCGCGCGCTCCTCCGGGAGGTCGTCGAGCGCGAGGACGGCGGGAAGGCGCTGGTCGTCTGTCACGCGGTCGGAATCCTCGGATTCGCACGGCGTAGCGACGGCGGCTTCCTCGTCGAGGACCGCGAGGTGACCGGGTTCCCCAACGAGTGGGAACAAGACATCGTCGACGAGAAAGACCGCATGCCCGACGGGCGCAAGCTCCCCTACTGGACCGAGGACGAAGTGATCGCGGCGGGCGGCGACTGGGACGCCGAGCTCGATTCGGACACCAGCGTCACCGTCGACGGCGACCTCCTCACCGCGCGTGGCCCCGAGTCGTCTCACGCCGGCGCGGACGCGCTGCTCGAAGCGCTCGGCGCTACCCAGACCGCCTGATCGGTCGCGGGTCGTCGGCGTCGGACGCGGAGTCGGCGCTTCTATCGTGTCAGTTTAGAAATCTTTGGCCGAAACATTCATTACCTTCTCATTTACGATGTAACGTACGTTATGAAGAAACGTATTTTATATCTTCTGACGTTTCTTCGGCGATCCCGCGAGGGGATGAACGATGAGTGAGGAAGACGCCCCGGTCGAGGGAGGCGACGACGAGCGCGACGGGGGCGAGGCGACCGGAGGGTCTTCGGGGGTGGACGAACTCGACGTCCCGGACGAGACGCTCGCGTCGGACCGCGTGACGGTCGGCGAGTACGACTGGGAGGCGTTCAAAGACGAGTACTTCTACGAGGACGGGGACCCGCCGACGAACTGGCGGGGGAAGGCCCGACAGTTCGACCGCGAGGCGTACCTCGGCCACACGCCCGAGGAGACGCCCGCGCGGGTCGAGATCGCGGCCGAGCGCGCGGCGCGACTGAGCGCGTCCTTCGAGGCGTTTCTCGACCCCGAGCAGACGCCGGTCGCGCTCGGCGAGTACCGCTGGGAGCACTTCAAGTACGAACACTACTACGAGGAGACCGGCGAGGCGCTCGCGCGCCCGCGAGACGAAGACGGCGAGGTCGTCGCGTTCGATCCCAGCGAGTGGACCGGCCACGACGACGTGGGCGCGAGCGTCTTCGAGGCCGGCGTCGCCGTCACCGACCTGAGCGCGGACTTCGAGTCGTGGCTCGACCCCGCGACCACGCCCGTACGGAAGGGCGAGTACTACTGGGAGCACTTCAAGTACGAGTACTACTATCAGGACACAGACACCACCGCGCCCGAGCGCCCGCGCGACGCGGACGGCGAAATCGAGCGCTTCGACGAGGCGGAGTGGCTCGGCTTCCCCGAAGAGGACCTCGAAGCCCGACTCGCGCAGGGGGCGGCCGACGCCGAGCACATGCTGGCGGTCGAAGACGAGCGCACCCTCGACGTGCCCCCGGAACTCGACGAGGACGCGTTCTTCTCGACGGTCGAGGGCCATACGACGCTGGTCAACAGGTACGACCTCGAGAAGGCCGTCTCGCTCCCGAAGAAACAACACTTCCGGGAGGTCGATCGCTACTGGGTCAACAAGCCCTACGCGTTCGTCGTGCTCTTTCACTCCACGAAGGAAAACGAGACCAAGTACTACCTCGTGGAGCCGTACCGAACGCCGATCGAGGCCGACCTGACCGAGTTCCTGACGGGGAAGCTCCGGGCCGCGATCAAGTACTCCAGCGACGACGTGGTGGTCGACGCCGAAGCCGAGGATCGGGCGGCGGTTATCGAGCGTGAGACCCTCGACCTGCTGGCGCGTTACGACCTCTACGCCGAGAACGACGGCGAGCGCGCCGAACAGCTCCGGGAACTGCTCGACCGCTACGACGAGACCAGAGACATCGTTTCGGAGTATCTCGCGCGCGCTCGGGAGGGCGCCGACGCGGCGATCGAACCCCTCCGGGAAGCGCTCGCGGAGGGGCGGTCCTACCCGAGCGAAGCGGGCGCCGCCGACTCGGAAGCGGACGCCGGCGACCGGGACGACGACAAGAGCGACGAGCGCGAGGACGACGACGAACCGAGCCCCGACGGGGACGCCGAGAAGGCGGTCGCGGACGGCGGCGCGGTGGGCGAGGACGCGACCGGGACCGACTCGCCCGGCGGCCCGGAGTCGCCGGCCGATCCCGAACTCGCGGGCGAGGACGACCCGCCGGGCGAGACCCGCCCAGATTCCGATTCGGACGACGAGCCGCTGGTCCGACTCGACGAGCACCTCGATCTGGAGTTCGACGCCTCGGGGAGCCTCCGCGAGCAGGTCCGGGCCGCGATCGAGGCCGAGATCGAGGCGCTCGAACCCGACGAGTCGGGCGGTCTCGACGGCATCGCGGCCCGCCCCGAGCCCGCCCTGCTCGAAGAGGACGACGACAGCCTCTCTGAGTACCAGACCGAGAAGCTCCTGTACTTTCTCGAACGGGACTTCATCGGCTACGAGCGCATCGACGGCATCAAACACGACATCAACGTCGAAGACATCTCCTGCGACGGCTACAACGCCCCGATCTTCGTCTACCACACCGACTACGAGCAGATCATCACCAACGTCCACCACGGCGAGTCCGAACTCGACGACTTCGTGGTGAAGCTCGCCCAGCGCTCGGGCAAGGGCATCAGCAAGCGCCAGCCCCAGGTCGACGCCACCCTGCCCGACGGCTCGCGCGCCCAACTCACGCTCGGCCGAGAGGTCAGCGACCACGGCACCAACTACACCATTCGACAGTTCAAGGACGTGCCGTTCACCCCGATCGATCTGGTGAACTGGAACACGTTCTCGCTGGAGGAGATGGCGTTCATGTGGCTCGCCATCGAGAACCACAAGTCGCTGATCTTCGCGGGCGGGACCGCCTCGGGCAAGACCACCAGCCTGAACGCCGTCTCGCTTTTCATCCCGAGCAACACCAAGATCGTCTCCATCGAGGACACCCGGGAGGTCGAACTCCCCCAGCGCAACTGGATCGCGAGCGTGACCCGGCCCTCGTTCTCGGACGACGACAAGGGCGACGTCGACGAGTTCGACCTGCTGGAGGCGGCGCTCCGCCAGCGCCCCGACTACATCGTGATGGGCGAGATCCGCGGCGAGGAGGGCCGGACGCTCTTTCAGGTCATGTCGACGGGCCACACCACCTACACCACCTTCCACGCCGACACGGTCGGCGAGGTGCTCAAGCGGTTCACGACCGAGCCCATCAACGTCTCGAAGACCCTGTTCACCGCGCTCGATCTGGTGTCGATCCAGACCCAGACCCGGGTCCAGGGGAGCAAGGTGCGTCGGAACAAGTCGCTCACCGAGATCAACGAGTACAGCGCCGAGAACGACGAGATAAACGTTCAGGACATCTTCCAGTGGCGCGCCGAGGACGACGAGTTCATGCGGCTGTCAGGGTCGTCGACGATGGAAGATATCATGTTCGACCGGGGGTGGTCCCGCGAGCGACTGGAAGACGAGATTCTCAAGCGCCGGGTCATCCTCGCATACCTCATCACCAACGGGCTCAACGAGTACACACAGGTCGCGGCCACCGCCCAGGCGTTCATCAACGACCCCGACACCATCCTCACGCTGATCGCCAACGGCGAACTCGAAGCGAGTCTGGCGGACCTCCGGGAGATGGAGAGCGTCCACATCGACATCGACCCGAAAAAAGAGGAGATGGTGCCCCGGCCCGACCCCGACGAGGAGACTTACGAGCTCGCACAGGGTATCCTCGCGGAAGCCGACGAGCGCATCCTCGACGACTACCGCGGCGCCGACGCCGACGTCGAGGGACTCGCGGTCGCGCTCGCCGAGAGTGCCGAACCCGCCGATACCCCGGCCGAGTCGTATCCGGACGCGGCGGGCGACCGCCCCGATACCGGTCCGCCGGAGGGCGAACGAGTCCGCGACACCGAGTCGGTCGGTCCCGAAGACAGCGTCCGGGAGACCCACGAGGGCGGCGAACTGGGGAGCTTCCCCGAGGCCTACGACGAAGCCGACGACGACTCGTTCGGCGGCTTCGAGGCCGCCTTCGACGGCGAGGACGAAGAGGCCGAGCGCGAGGCGAGTGACGACGACACCGACGGCGACCGGGAGGACCGAGAATGAGCCACGGCACCGCGACCGGGACCCGCCGGTCGGGCGACGCGCTGGCCGACGCCTTCTACCCGGTGTTCGACTACCTGTTCGACGCCGAGGGCGACTTCGTGGCCGACGTCGAGCGAAAGCTCGCGGAGGCCCGGATGGCCGACACCGTCGAACTGTACCTCTCGCGGGGGCTCGCGATCGGCGCGATCCTCGGGGGCGTCCTCTGGGTGCTCGGCACGCTGGTCGGCTACGCGCTGTTCGCCACGGGCGTCGTCGGCGTCGACGTCCTCATCGGCGTGCCGGTGCCGAACGACGCGGCGCTCGCGCTCGTCGAGACTCTGAAGGTGCCGGCGCTGGTCGCGGGAAGCGGGCTGGTCTTCGGCGCGATCGGGATGGGAGCCGGGTTCGGGACGATCGCCGCGATCCCCTACTACCGGGCCGGCGAGCGCGAGCGCGAGATCAACATGCTGCTGCCCGACGCGGTCTCGTTCATGTACGCGCTGTCGGTCGGCGGACTGAATCAACTCGAAATACTGGAGGCGATGGCCAAAGCCGACGACACCTACGGCGAGGTCGCCCGGGAGTTCCAGTCGATCGTCCAGGAGACCGAGTACTTCGACACCGACTACCGGACCGCCATCCGCAAGCGCTCGCTGGAGACCCCGAGCGACGAGTTCGGGCAGTTTCTGACCGACATGCTCTCGATCGTCAACTCCGGCGGCGACATGAGCGCGTTCCTGGACGACAAGAAGGACAAGCACATGCGGACCGCCAAGCAGGAACAGGAGATGACCCTCGAGACCCTCGAACTGTTCGGGGAGATGTACATGACCCTCTCGCTGTTCCCGCTGTTGCTCATCATCATCCTCGTGATCATGTCGATGCTCGGGCAGGCCCAGGAGCGACTGCTGTACGCGACCGTCTACGGGCTGATCCCGCTGACCGGCGTCGGCTTCCTCGTGTTGGTCTCGACGGTCAAGCAGGACGACCCCGGCGACGGCTACCTCGACCCCGAGGCGGGCGGCGACCGACTCGCGGCCCGGACCGGCGCCGGCCTGCTCCACCTCGGGCTGATCGAGCGCTACGTCGGGGAGTTTTCGGTGTTCGACCGCATCAAGAGCCGGGAGGGAACCCACGAGACGGTGTCGCTGCTCAAGCGCCCCCACGTCTTCTTTCGGGACCGACCGCTTTTCACGCTGGGGCTCACGGTGCCGGCCGCGCTGGTGCTCGTGGGCAACGCGGTCTGGTCGGGGGCGGCGCCCCGGACCGTCGACGGGATGATAGAGAGCCCGGTGTGGGGGACGTTCGTCTACGTGTACGTCCCGATATACGTGATTTTCCTCCCGCTTGCGGTGTTCCACTCGTGGAACCTCCGGTCGCGACGCGCGATCGTCACGAAGCTCTCGGACAGCCTCCGGAAGCTATCGAGCGCGAACGACACCGGACTGACCCTGCTCGAATCGATCCGGACGGTCGCCGACACCTCCTCGGGGAAGCTCGCCGAGGAGTTCGACGTGCTCCACGCCAAAGTCGAGTACGGTATGGGGCTCAGGCCCGCGCTCATCGAGTTCAACAACCGGTATCACGTCCCGCGGCTCGCCCGGACGGTCAAGCTCGTCTCGAAGTCCCAGGAGGCCTCGAGCCAGATCTCGGCGGTGCTGTCGACCGCGGCCCAGGCCAGCGAGAACCAAGACGACATCGACCGCGAGCGCCGGTCGCGCGCCCGGATGCAGGTCGTCATCATCGTGATGACCTACCTCACCCTGCTCGCGGTGATGGCGATCCTGAAAGTGAAGTTCCTCGACGTGATGACGGGTCTCTCCGGGCAGGCCGCCGCGAGCGGCGGGGAAGCCGTCGGATCGGGCGGGATGGACTTCGGTGGGGGCGTCGACAGCACCCTGCTGTCGATGCTGTTTTTCCACGCCGTCACCCTTCAGGCGATCCTCTCGGGGTTCATCGCGGGGTACATCCGCGACGCCTCGCTCTTGTCGGGCGTGAAGTTCGCGGTCGCGCTCCCGACGGTCGCGCTCGTCGTCTTCAGCTTCATCTGACCATGAGAGGACAGACAACCATCGACTTCGCGCTCGGAGTCAGCGTCTTCGTGCTCACGGTCGCGTTCGCGTTCGGGCTGATCCCGTCGCTTTTCGCCCCGTTCAACGCGCCCATCGACGACGGGCTGACGACGCGGGCCGACCGGACCGCGGCGACCGCGCTGGCGGACCTCTCGACCGGGGGCAACGCGCTCGACCCCGATCGGGCCGCGAGCCGATTCGACGCGACCAACGGGACCGAGACCGCGCTCCGGTCGTCGTACGGGCTGTCGGCGACGACCCGGATCAACGTCACCGTCACCGATCCCGAGACGGAGTCGGTGGCGACCGTCGACGGGGAGTCGCTCCGGGGCGGTGGCGCGCTCGGCGACCGGCCCGCCGCCGCCTCGTCCAGAATCGTCACGATACGCGACGAGACCTACCGATTCACGGTGTACCTATGGTAGGCGACGATCGCGGGCAGGCGTTCGCGCTCGAGGGGATCGTCGCAAGCATCGTGGTGCTGACCGCGGTGCTGTTCGCGCTACAGGCGGTCGTCCTCACGCCGACGACCGCGGGCACGGTCGACCAGGACGTGAAGGCCCAGCTCCGCGTGGAGGCCGAGGACGCGCTCGCGGTCGCGGCCGAGAATCGCCAGCTCCGCCCGCTCGCTCGGTACTGGAACAACTCCTCCAGAACCTTCGCCTACGCCTACAGTCGGGACCGCGGGTACGGCTCGGACCCGCCCTGCACCCGCGGCCCGCCGGGGCGAGCCGAGGTGTGTGACGGTCTCGGGGAACTGCTGAACGAGACGTTCGCCTCGGAGGGGTACGTCTACAACCTCTACGTCGACTACCGGAACGCCTCGGCGCCCCGCCGGACCGAGACCGAGCGCGTCGTCTACCGGGGCGTCCCGTCGGACAACGCGGTGATCGCGACCCACACCGTCGTCCTCTACGACGACATGGGACTCACCGCCCCGGAGGACGCCGACGGGCGGACGCTCGCGGAGCTCGACGCCGACGACGAGCGCCACTTCTACGCGGCCGACGCCGACCCCGGTCCCGTGTTCAACGTCGTGGAGGTGCGACTCGTCGTATGGTGAGCGACGACCGCGGACAGCTCCTTTTGATCGGTGCGGTCGTGCTGGCGATCGCCGTCGTCGGGCTGGTCGTCGTCCTCAACACGGTGCTGTACACGCAGAACGTCACGAACCGCGAGGCGCTCGACGCGACGGCCGACGCCGCGGCGCTCGAAGCCTCCGTCGTCGCCGAGATCCCCGGGCTCGTCGGGCGGGCCAACCGGAACGCCACCTATGCGAGCGCCGGCGCGGTCAGGGACGCGATCAACGAGACCGTCGCTCGGTACGGCGCGCTGGTCGGCACGTCGGTCACCCGCCGACGGCCGGCGTCGATCGGCACGCGGGTCGCCGGACGCGAGTCGGTCGGACTCGTCGTCGGTCACGACGACGACGGCAGGCCGTTCACCGACCGGGACGGCGACGCCGAGTGGACCGTCGCCGACCCGGCGACCGTCCAGCGCTATCGGATGCGCGTCGACGCCGGGTCGCTGGCGACGAGCGACGAGGAGGCGTTCCGGGTCCGGGTCGCGTCGGGCGGCGACGAGTGGACGATGCGGATTCACGCCGACGGGAGCGACGTGGCCCTCGACCGAGTCGCGCCCGACGGCTCGGTGACGACCTGCACGATGTCGCCCGCCGACGGCGCCGTCGACGTCGACTTCGTCAACGGAACCGCCGCCGAGGGCTGTGAGTTCGAGTTCGGCGCGGGCGTGAGCGAGCCATACGAACTCGGCTACGCGAACGCGACCAACGCGACCGGCCGGTACCGACTCGTCCTCGATGGGACCGACGCCTCGCTGGGCGCGGTCGAGACGGCCGCACCGTGGGCGTCGCCGTACCGCAGTTACGCCGTCGACGCGCTCGCGGTGAACGTCACGTACGCGACCCCCGAACTGCGC
Source organism: Halorussus marinus (assembly GCF_004521895.1). Classification (NCBI taxonomy): domain Archaea; kingdom Methanobacteriati; phylum Methanobacteriota; class Halobacteria; order Halobacteriales; family Haladaptataceae; genus Halorussus; species Halorussus marinus. The sequence continues at coordinate 47,267 of NZ_SBIR01000012.1, read as the reverse complement.
TACAGAACCACGACCAACCTCACGATCGAGAACCCATGACCGACGAACGCGCCGTCACGACCACCGTCACGTACACCATGGCCATCGCCGTCACGACGGTGCTGGTGAGCGGGCTGGTCATCGCCGCCGGGAGCGCCGTCTCCGATCAGCGCGAGCGAGCGGTGCGAAACGAACTCGGCGTCGTCGGCGAACGACTCGCGGCGGAACTCGAAGGCGCCGACCGACTGGTGGCCGACCGCGAAGCGGAGCTTCGGCTCCGGACGACCCATCCCGCCCGACTCGCCGGCGCCCGATACACGGTCGCGCTGGTGGCGGGTCCGTCGGGACCGTGCGACCGCTCGCCCTGTCTCGCGCTGAACGCGTCGAACCCCGAGACGAGCGTGACGATTACGCTCGCGAACGCGACCCCGGTCCGGTCGACCGCGGTGTCGGGCGGAGACGTCGTCGTGGCGTACGAGCCAGAGAACGGAACGCTCGCGCTGGAGGGGACGGCGTGAGCCGCGGCGTCAGCAACGTCGTCGGGTTCGTGCTCGTGTTCGCCGTGGTGGTGGTCTCGATCGGCGCCCTCTACGGGTCGGGGATCGGGTCGCTTGAAGGGGTTCGGGACGCCGAACAGGTCAACAACGCCGAGCGAGCCGTCGCGGCGCTCGCCCAGAACTTCGAGGCGGTCCACCGCGGTCGCGCGCCCGGTCGTGCGGGCGAGGTCCGACTCAACGGCGGCACGCTGAGCATCAACGAGACGACCGGGTTCCGGGTGACGGTCGCTCACGACGGCGACGTCGTCACCGAGGACGTCGGGGTCGGCGCGCTCGTCTACCGGTACGACGACACCGCGATCCGGTACGAGGCGGGCGCGGTGTTCCGGCAGGCCGACGGCGGGAGCGTACTCGTCAGACGGCCCGCGTTCGAGTGTTCGGACGACCGGGCGCTCGTCTCGACCGTCTCGGTCCGCCCGACCGCCGACACCGCGTCGGTGACGAGCGACGGGACGGTCGTGGTCGTCGGTCGGCGGGCCGAGGCGTCGACGGTGTTCCCGCGAACCTCGACGGCCCAGACCGACGACGAGGACACGGTCGTCCGGTTCGAGGTCGCCTCGTCGGCGAACCGCGACGCGTGGGACCGGTATCTCACCGACAACGGGTGGGTCCGGTCGGGCGACCGCTACGAGTGTACGACCGCCCGGGCGTTCGTTCGGCGGACCGTCCTCTCGGTGGCGATCCGCGTTTAGCTCTCGGAGTCGGCCGTGACCTCGACGTGGTTGGTCGAGACGTGGACCGCGAAGCTCTCGGGGTCCTCGACGCCGTTGTCCTCCTCGATGGTCAGCAACACGACCGCGTCGTTGTAGTCGGGGTCGTCGGCGTCGTCGGCGTTGTCGGGGTCTGCGTCCGCTTTCGACAGTTCGTAGAGGAAGACGACCTCGTTGGCCGACAGTTGGACGTGTCCCGTGTCGTTGATCCGGTCGCCGAGGACCTCGGTCAGGTTTCGCTGCTCGGGGCCCGCCTCGCCGAAGTCCGGCACCCGCTCGCCGTCCTGAAGCAAGACGAGGTTGTCGGAGTTCGAGTCGGAGTCGATGGCGATGCGCTCGTCGGTGACCGCCCCACACCGGTACTGGTCGAGGTCGCCGTACCCCTCGACGTAGCGGTCCTGCCCGGTGTCCTCCCAGTACCACGACGAACACTCCCACGAGGTGGCTCCGACGGTGATCGTCGTCCCCGACGAGCGGTTCCGCAGGTCGTAGACGAACTGTTCGCCCGCCGTCGGGTCGTTGAGGTCGTCCTCGGCGGGGTCGGCCGCGAGTCCGTCGTCGGGGTCGCCGTCCGGCCAGGGAGTGAGTTCGGTCCCGTTCACCGTCACGTCGAAGGTCGTCGGCCCGTACAGGATCGAATCGCCGCTGATCCCCGACAGTTCGGTCCCCAGCACCTCGACGGTCGCCGAGAAGTCCGACGACGACTCGACGGTGTTGTTCTCGCCAGAGATCGACACCGAGGAGCCGACGCTGATCAGTTCGACCGACGCGGTGCCGTCGGCGGGGTCGGTCGAGACGTTGCCGCCGACGTACTCCCGGAAGTAGTCGCCCCACGCGCGGTAGTACTTGCTGTCGACGGTGACGACGACCTCGTCGGGCGGATTGCACGCCGGGTCGCCGAACGTCCGCCGAAGCTGTTCGCTCTGATCCCGGGACGCCTCGGCGTTCCTGTTGGCTCGGAGCGACTCGACCGGTCCCTCGACCGACCCGCTGACGTTGACCAACTGGAAGCTGAACGTCCCGTTTCGATACTGCATGTCCGGCGGCGAGAGCATCACGCTCCCGCCGTCGACCCGCTTCCAGACGCCGCCCGCCTGATACGTGACGAGGTCGCCGTTCCGGTTCTGGTACTCTATCGAGCCGAACCCGATCTGGGCGGTGCAGGTGTCCGAGCCGTTGACGACCGTCACCGTCACGTTCCCGCTGTCGGTCACCCGAACGTCGCCCGCCTGTCCGCTGAAGTCGATCGTGTGGGCGTCGTTCGTGCTGAACGCGACCTGACTCAGCCGAGCGTCGGCCTCGCGCATGCTGTTTTCTGCCTGCTGGAGGGACGCCGACCCCTCCAGAGCGTCCATCGCGGTCCCGCCGACGAGAACGACCCCGACGGCGGTCAACAGCGTGAACCCGAACAGCAACGCGAGACCGACGACCTCCGACTGACCGCGCGGATCGCCTCCGGTCGCCGGTCCACGCCCGAACATACGGTGGGCGAAGAACTACACCAGTATAAATCACCTAGTAAATGGTAGGAGTTCTTTCGTTTCGGGGGGTCGCGCTCGGAAGCGAATCCGAACGCGACCCGGGAGCGACGGCCGGGTCCTCGGTCGCGTGGCGCGTTCGGTGTGGCGAGAGATTGAGATTCCGGCACCGATTATTTCCACCGGAAGGGCTATGTACGGTCCAGCCTGAGAACGCGTACCAACGAGATGAACATGCCGAACGAGAACATCGATCCGGTCGAGATCGAAATGGCGGCCGCCGACGGCGACACGAGCTCGACCTACATGCTCGACCTGACCGACTACATGCTCTCGGGCGAGGTGTGCACGGGAATCGCGCTCGCGCTCGCAGAGGTCACCGACCAGCCCGCAGACCACATGACGCCGCTCGCGTCGGTCGTCGACTGCGACGCCCTCCAGTTGCTGTTTCAGCCCCGGCGGTACGGCGATCTACGCGACGACGTTTCGGTGTCGTTCCCCTACGACGTCTACACCGTCACCGTCCATTCGAGCGGCCGCGTGGTCGTCCAGACGTAGCGGAGCGCGGCGTGAGAACGATGTGACTCGGGCTCGTAGCCGACGGCCATGACCGGATTTTCCCGACTCTCTTCTCGCGACCTCGCCGCGCTGGCGGTCGGCGCCGGACTGATCGGCGCGGCGTCGTGTCTCTCCCTCGGTCCGCCCGTTCGATACGCGGCGTGGCTCGGCGCCTTCGCCGTCTGGATGGCGTGGTTCGTGGCGGTCGCCCGCGAGTGGATCTCCCGGGCGGAGTTCTGAGGCCGGCGCCGCGAACCGGACCTCACGGATCGGGGTCACGTTCCCCTGAGCTCACGAGCCGAGATCACGCTCCCCGGAGTCGGCGTCGTCGGTTCGGATTACGACCCGCCCGTAGCCTTTGACCGTGACGCGGTGGCCGCGATAGTCGAACGACACCGTCGCGTTCCGCTCGGCGCCGCCGGGCGTGGGCCGAAACAGGTCATCGAGCGAGTCGGGGTCGACGCCAGCGGCCTCGTACATCGGAGTCAGTTCGGTCGGCGACGTCCGGGTGAGCGCGCCGAGCGCGATCGGGACCGCGATCGAGGGCGGCTGAGACGGGTAGCTGTACGTGGTCCGGAGGGTCCCCGAGTCGAGGTCGTAATCGAGGATCTCGCGGGTCGAATCGATCATACCCACCGCTTCGGTCCCCGTCCTTTTGAACGACCGAGTCCGTCCGTAGCGTTCCGCCGCGTCGGTACGGATTCGAATTTCGTACGCTCGCGTTTACGCCGCCGAGCGCATCAGACTCCCAACACCGCTTCGGGCACTCCCGACGGGGGTATTGGCCGCGAGTGGTAGCGGGTCGGTCAGGTAACGGCCCCTTGAGCCGTCCGACGTGCGACGGCGTCGCTCCCGGCGATGCGCCGCGAAGCTCCGCGAATCGCTATGCGTAGCCGGTCTGTCGCCGGACAGTCCGGCGGGCGGAGCACGGAGTGACGAAATGAAGGGACACGACGGGAATCACGCGAGCGTGATGTCGGCGAAAAAACGGAGCGAGTGCAACGAGAGGAGTGGACTCGCCGGGATTTGAACCCGGGGCCTTCCCCGTGCCAGGGGGATGATCTACCGCTGATCTACGAGCCCTCGAACGCATCCTCACGTTGTCCGGGGCTACTGATAAACCTCTCGGAATCCGGCCACCCCGGTGGGCGCTCACACGCCGGCGGGGAATGTGACCATTTAATTACCTCCGGGCACTTCCTTGAGCTACGGGAACGGCACAGCCGCAAATCTGACTCGCCGGCGCTCGCAGGCCTCGCCCGCGACGGGGTCTCGGACCCCGCCTCTTGACCGGCTCGGGATTGCGGACGTGCACGCGTCGGACCGACGCACCGCACACCCACAGGACCACAGCGGACTGTGCAGTTCCAATCACCAACAATGGCACGAATGCACACCCGCCGCCGCGGCTCGTCCGACTCGGACAAGCCGGTGGCAGACGAACCCCCGGAGTGGAGCGACGTAGACGAAGACGAGATCGAAGCCCGCATCGTCGAGCTGGCCGAGCAGGGCCACAGCCCCAGCGAGATCGGGCTGAAACTGCGCGACGAGGGCGTGAAGGGCACGCCGGTCCCCGACGTGAAGCTGGCGACCGGCAAGAAGGTCACCGAGATCCTCGAGGAGAACGACGCCGACGACGACCTCCCCGAGGACCTCCGGAATCTGATGAAGCGGGCCGTCCGCCTGCGCGAGCACATGGACGAGAACCCCCAGGACCACGCCAACAAGCGCGCGCTCCAGAACACCCAGTCGAAGGTCCGTCGCCTCGTCGACTACTATCGCGGCGACGAGCTCGACGAGGAGTTCACGTACTCGTACGACACCGCCAAGGCGCTCCTCGAAGAGTAGATGTCCACCTCGGGTCGCCGCACAGCCGACGGGCACGCTCCCGACGCCAGCGACGTGGCCGCGACGCTCCGCGAGTCGGAGTTCGTCCGGCTGCTCGCGCGCGCCGACGGCGACTGCCTCGCCGCGGCCGGGCTACTCGCCGGCGCGCTCGCCGAGCGCGGCGTCCCTTATCAGGTGCGGGTCGGCCGGTTCGGCGAGACGCTCGCCGACGGCGATCGCGACGCGACCGTCGGCGTCGGACTCGATCCGTCGGCCGACGCCCACCTGCCGGCCGAGGCGACGCCGGCGAGTGCGACCGCCTTCGACGCGGCGGGCGACCTCGACGCCTCGCCCGATCCGGCGCTCGCGCTGGCGGGCGTCCTCGCGAGCGACGCGCAACCCCGCGACCGAGCGGTCCGCGTTCGCGAGGCCGCCCGAGAGTCGGGCGTCGAGCGCCGACCCGGCGTCGGGGTGCCGACCGATGACCTCGCCGACGGGCTCGCGCACACGACGCTCGCCCACGCCGACTACTCCGGCGACGCCGGCGCCGCGCAGGCGACGCTCGCCGAACTCGGCCTCCCGGCCGAACTCGACGAGTCGGCCCGACGGACGGTGGCCTCCGAGTTCGCGCTCGCGGTTACGGGCGGCCCCGAGGCGACCGCGCGGGCGGCCGAGGCGGTCGAACGCGCGCTCAGACCGCACGCGCTCGCCGACGGTCCCTTCGCGACCGTCGAGGGGTACGCCGACGTGCTGGCGGCGGTCGCCCGCGAACGACCGGGCACCGCGAGCGCGCTCGCGCTCGGTCACGACGCGCGGACCGACGCGCTCGACGCGTGGCGCGACCACGCCCGCGCCGCCCACGGGGCGCTCCGGGCGGCCACGACCGCCCGGTACGACGGCCTGTTCGCCGCCAGAACCGACGCCGCGCCCGTCGAGACCGTCGCCCGACTCCTCCGGGACTTCCGGTCGCCCGAACCCGTCGCGCTCGTCGTGACCGACGAGGAAGCGGCCGCGGCCGCGACCGACGAGCGGGCGATCGGCGCCGCGATGACCGACGCGGTCAACGCGGTCGGCGGCGTCGGCGGCGGCACCGCCCGACGCGGCTACGCGCGGTTCGATCCCGAGACGGACGCCAAGGAGTTTCTCACCGCCTTCCGGGAGGCCAACGCATGAGTCGCACGGCGACGATCCGGACGGAACTCGACGACGCCGAGACGATCGCGGCGGCGGTCCGCCCCGACAACACGTCCGAAATCGACACTCGCGTCGACGAGACGAGCGGGGGCGCCGACGCCGACGGCGTCGTGGTGACGACCGTCGAGCGCGAGACGACCGGCGGACTCCGGACCACGGCCGACGACTACGTGGTGAACCTCGCGGTGGCCAAGCGAGTGGTACAGGCAGCCAAACGACACGCAGACGCTACAACACAACCATGAGCGAACGATCAGTTTCCAAGCAGAAACAGGAGAAGCGGTGGTACACCATTCACGCCCCACAGCAGTTCGACCGGGCCGAACTCGGTGAGACCCCCGCGGACGAACCGGACAAAGTGCTGGGTCGCAACGTCGAGACGACGCTCGGCGACCTGCAGGGCGACGCCAGCGAGAACAACACGAAGCTCACGTTCAAGATCAACGACGTGGGAAGCGACGCGGCCTACACCGAGTTCGTCAAGCACGAACTCACCCGCGACTACCTCCGCAGTCTGGTACGGCGCGGCGCCTCGAAGGTCGAGGCGTACGTCACGGTCCTCACGACCGACGACTACCGCGTGCAGGTCCAGCCGGTGGCGTTCACGACCAAAGATGCCGACGCGAGCCAGGAGAAGGCGATCCGGGACACGATGACCCGCATCGTCGAGGAGGCCGCCGAGGACCGGACGTTCGAAGACCTCGTCGACTCCATCGTCGAGGGCCGACTCTCGTCGGCCATCTACGGCGACGCGAAGACGATCTACCCCCTCCGACGCGTCGAGATCAAGAAGACGACCCTCGAAGCCCGACCCGAGGAAGTCGCCGCCGAGGAAGAGACCGCGGTCGACGTCGACGAAGACGAAGTCGAGGTCTGAGCCGGTCGCATTTTTCGTTTTATCGACGGTCCAGAGTGGCTACTCCGTCACGACGACGGTTCCGACCATCCCCGACGGCTCGTGGGGGATACAGAAGTACTGGTACTCGCCGGGCACCTCGAAGGTGTGTTCGTACACCTCGCCCGACTCGATGCGACCCTCGAAGCCGGCCATCCACCCCTCGCGGGCGGCCTGCTCGGTGTCGAACCCGCCCGACGCGAAGAACTCGGCGTCCTCGGGGATCCCGGACTCGTACGCGGTGACGGTGTGGCGGCGGTTGCCCGTGTTCTGGAAGACGACCGTGGTTCCGGCCTTGACGGTTATCTCGGCCGGCCGGAAGAACGACGCGCCCATCCCCACGTCGTGGTCGGCGTCGTCGCCTCCCGAGTCGTCCGGTTCGGTGATGCCGAGCCGCGCACAGCCAGCGAGCCCGACCGTCGCGACGCCAGACGCCCCGGCGAGAAACGTTCGGCGGTCCATGGTCGACTCTCGGGACGGCGAAGGTATATGGCTCACGGAAGCCCGGCGGTCGGGCCGACGCGGGGGCGGTCGATTATAAAAACGTATGAAGGCCGATCACCGACCCCGAACGTATGCAACCTCGGTTCGTCGGTCGGCTCGGCCTCGCCGACGCCGTGACGGTCGCGAACGCCGGACTGGGCTTTCTCGCGGCCGTCGCCGCCACCGTCGAACCCGAACTCGCGGCGCGCGTGGTGTTGCTCGCGGCGATCGCCGACGGCCTCGACGGGGTCGTCGCGCGCCGGACCGGCGGGACGCCCGCCGGAGAGTACCTCGACTCGCTGGCCGACGTCGCCTCCTTCGGGGTCGCGCCGGCGTTCATCTCGTTCGTGATCGCGCGCGAGCAGTGGGGGCTCGGCGGTCCGTCGCTCGCGAGCGCGGCGGCGTTCTGCGTGCCAGCGCTGTTCGTGGCGATGGCGGTCGTTCGACTCGGCCTCTACACCGCTTACGACGTCGGCGACCACCGCACGGAGGGCGTCCCCTCGACGCTCGCGGCCACCCTGCTGGCGGCGGCGGTGCTGGCGGGCGTCGAGAGCGCCGCCGTGCTCGTCGGCGCGACCGCCGCGTTCGCGTACCTGATGGTGACCTGCATTCCCTACCCCGACCTGTTCGCCCGCGATGCGATCGCGATGGGTGGCGTACAGCTCCTCGCGGTGCTCGCGCCGACCGCGTTCGGGCGGGCGTTCCCCCGGCTGTTGCTCGGGGCGGCGCTCGCGTACCTCCTGCTCGCGCCCCGATTCTACTGGCGCGAGGGCTCGGACGCCCGGCCCGCGGCTCAGATGGAAGGGAAACGCTCTTGAGGCGTACGAACCCAGTTTCGGGTATATGAGCCGAGCCAGTCCAGCGGGGTGGGCCGCATGAGCGACGACGAGGCCGACGCGCCCGCGGAGGACGCTAAGGACGACCCAGCCGAGGCGGACGCCCAGACGCCCGTCTCGGCGGACACCGTCGAGGACCAACTCGACGCCGCCGCCCAGAACCTCGACGCCGCCGAGACCGAGACCGACCTCGACGCCGTCGAGGCCGAACTCGACAAGATCGAGGGACTGCTCGAGAGCGCCGACCTCCCCGAGCCCGACGACGAGGACGAGGAGAGCCGGCGCGAGGAGTACGAGTCGCAACTCTCGGATCTGCGCGGGGACCTCGAAGCCGCCCGGGGCCCCTACGCAGAGGACGTCATCGAGGAGATCGAGGGCGTCGAGTCGACCGTCGCCGACACCCGGTGGACCGACGACGGCCGCGACCAGCTCCGGGAGACGGTCGAGACCTTCGTCGCCGAGGTCGAAGAGATTCTCGACACCGACCTCGCCGCGAGCCTCACGACCGACATCGAGGACCTCTCGTCGGCGCTCTCGGACGCCGCGGTCGCGGTGGGCGACGCGGCGCTCGATCCCGACGACGACGCCGACACGATCGCGCAACTGGTCGAGGCCGCCGAGACGCTCCAAACCGGCGTCGAGGACGCCGAGGAGTGGGACGACCTCGAAACCCGCGATCAACTCCGCGCACAGGGCTTCTACGAGGTTCTCGACCACCGCAAGGACTACCCGCCGGAGTGGCACGCCCTGAAGGTCTGGGAGAAGCGCGACCGGGCCGACATGGTGTTGCTCGCGCTCGAGAGCCTCGAGTCGAACTTCATGGAGCGCCACTGCCTCGAATCGCTCGAACGGATGGGCAACCCCGACTCGCTCGACGCGATGGTCGAGCGGGCGGGTCGGCGGGACAAGCCCGCGATCCGCATCCTCGGCAAGATCGGGGAGGAAGAGGGCCTCGACGCCGTGCTCGACTACGTCGATTCGGACCCCAACCTCGCCAAGCCCGCGCTCAAGGCGGCCGGCGAGATCGGTAGCGACGAAGCGACCCAGCCGGTGGCCGACCGGCTCGTGGCCGACGACCCGTCGGTCCGGAGTCAGGCCGCCCGCGCGCTGGGGCTCATCGGTGACACCCGCGCGATCGAACCGCTCGCGGACACCCTCGAAAACGACGAGGCCGACGAGGTGCGGGCCAGCGCGGCGTGGGCGCTGAACCAGATCGGCACCGAGCGTGCGCTCGACGCCGTCCGTCCGTACACCGACGACCGGGCGTTCCTCGTCCAGAGCGAGGCCGAGAAGGCGCTCTGAATCGGTAACACCCGATTACTCCGTCTTACACGCCGGATAACAAAGGCCGCGGTGAGCTTTCTTCGGGTAGCTGGACATGACACGCCGACAGCCGTTCGGCCAGTGTCCGAACTGTCACGGGTCGATCACCCGCGACTACGTGCTCATCGAGTACGAGTCGGAGGGCCGGCCGGCCGGCCGCGTTCGCGGAGTGTCCCGACTGTCGGGACGTCGTCCACCCGTCAGCGGAGTAACGCCGCCAGAAACTGGAGCGCGAACGCGACCGCGATGAGGAACGCGCCGACCCGCCCAGCCCAGGTGTGTTCGGTCACCTCCGCCGGCGAGATGTCGACGCTGTAGTCGTTGTACTCGGAGCTGTACTCGACGTAGCTCGGCATCTGGAAGAACTCGAAGAAGACGAGGCTGGCTCCCAGCGCGCCGAGCGCGTACCCCGCCAGTTCGATCGCCAACGCGGTCGCGACCATACGAACACCGCCGAACCTGTCGAGCAAAAATCCACCGGTCCCCGAGGCTTTAAATCCGAAGGCGGGACCACCCCGACCCGTGCGCCCGTCCATCCTCGCAGTCCTCGTCGTGCTTGCGGTCGCCGGTCCGGCGATCTGTGCCGTCCCGCCGGCTGCCACCGCGAGCGTCTCTCCGGACGCCGTTCGCGCCCAGAGCGCTACCGCCCCGGAGATTCGGGCCGTCTATCCGAACCCCGCGACGCCCAACGACGCCGGGGAGTTCCTCGTCGTTCGGATGCCCGCGGCGACGGACGTCTCGGGGTGGCGCCTGCGCGACGACGAGTCGAGCGCGCGGCTCCCGAACCGCACCCTCTCGGGTACCGTCGCCCTCTCGACCGACCCCGAAGTCGCGCGGAATCTGACCGACGAGCGAGTCGTCGGACTCGCGGGCCACCTCGCGCTGGCGAACGGCGGCGAGACCGTCCGGCTGGTCGGCAACGAGACCGTCGCGACCGTCTCGTACCCCGACGCGCCCGAGGGCGACCGCTGGCACCGCGAGGGCGGCGACTGGGTGTGGGAACCGCTCGGCGCGACCGACTTCCGGGTCGCCGACACCGGGCCCGCGAACGCGACCGCGTTCGTCCTGCCCGACGCTCCCGAAGCGGCGCTCGACCCGCTCCGGAACGCCGACGATCGACTCCTCGTGGCGGGGTACACCTTCGGGTCGGCGCGGGTCGCCGACGCGCTCGCGGACGCCGAGCGACGGGGGGTCGACGTTCGACTCCTGCTCGACGGCGCGCCGGTCGGCGGGATGACCCGTCGGCAGGCCAGACTGCTCGACTCGCTGGTCGCGCGCGGGGTCGACGTCCGAGTCGTCGGCGGGCCGACCGCCCGCTACGACTTCCACCACCCGAAGTACGCGGTCGCCGACGACCGGGCGCTCGTGCTCACCGAAAACTGGAAGCCGGCCGGAACCGGCGGCCGAGCGAGTCGGGGCTGGGGCGTCACCCTCCGGAACCCCGAGGCCGCAGACGCTCTGGCGAGGGTGTTCGAAGCCGACGCCGACGGTCGGGGCGCGATCGCGTGGTCGGCGTTCAGCGAGGGCCGGAGCTTCGAGCCGTCGACTCCCGCGAACGGGACGTTCCCGGCCGAAATCGCGCCGGCGTCGGTCCGGGTCGAATCGACGGAGGTGCTGGTCGCGCCCGACAACGCCGAGTCCGAACTGGTCGCGTTGCTCGACGCGGCCGACGAGTCGATCCGCGTCCAACAGTCCGCGGTCGGCGGACGCGCACAGCCGTTCGTGCGGGCCGCGCTCCGGGCGGCCCGCCGCGGGGTCGAGGTGCGCCTCTTGGTGAGCAACGCGTGGTACGTCGAGTCGGAGAACCGCGCGCTGGTCGAGTGGTTAAACGAGCGTGCTGCCGCGGCGGACCTCTCGCTGGAGGCGCGGGTCGCCCGTCCGGCGGGCCGCTACGAGAAGATCCACGCGAAGGGCGTGGTCGTCGACGGCGAGGCGGCCGCGGTCGGGAGCCTCAACTGGAACAACAACTCGGCCCGGGACAACCGGGAGGTCGTCGCCGTGCTCCGGGGCGAGGAGGTCGGCGGCTACTACGCCGCGGCCTTCGACCGCGACTGGTCGGCGAGCGCGCCCGGCGGCGAGCCCCCGGCCGTCGGGCTGATCGGGGCCGTCGCGGTCGGTGCGCTCGCGGCGATACTGCTCGCGAGAAGGGAGGTGACGTTCGAGCGCTAGTCGTTCTGCTCGTGGCCGACGACCGTGCTCTGGAGGTCTTCGTCGAGTTCGGCGTCGGCCATCTTCTCGACGAGCGCGTCGAGGACTTCCTCGCGCATGCCGGGCACGAACTTGATCGAGCCGACGACGAGGTGACCGCCGCCCGAGACGCCGCCGCCGACGATCTCCTCGTTGAGCTCCGAGACCATCTCGGGGATGTCGAGGCGCACGCCGTCGCTCCGGAGCACTGCGAAGTCCGGGCCGTAGCCGATGGTGATGACGGGCTCGCCGGTCTCTTGGACCTTCCGGTCGTGGATCTCGCCGGTGGTCTTGCCCGGCGCGGGGTAGGTGAACCGGTAGGCGTGGTTCTCCACGTCGATCCGGTAGAGGTGAGCGTCGCTGTCGAGGCGCTCGTGTTCGACGTGGGCCATTGCGGCGTCGAGCTGGTCGTCGACGTCGGATTCGGCCCGCCCCGCGAGGAACTCGACGAGCTCGCGGTGGCGCTCCTCGTCGTCGGTCCCGACGTTCAACACGTCGTTGATGATGTTTCGCCCGGCGTCGTACTTCAGCCAGTGGGCGGCGTAGTCGAGTGCCTCGCCGACGTCCCGGAGCGTCGACTCCGCGTACCCCTCCGACTCGGCGAGCGCGACGTAGTCGGTCATCGCGTCGGCTTTCGACCGGTCACAGAGACCCGCGACCGCGGGGACGTGGCGGAGCTCGTCGGTGATCGGCGGCCAGATCATCCGGGCGAGCTCGACGCACATCATCCCGGTGGTGATGCGGTAGTCCTCGCCGTGGAGGTAGGGGTTGACGTGGGCGTCGACGAACGGCTCGACCGCGTCGGGGTCGGGGTGGTGGTGGTCGACGACGACGATGGGAATGTCGTAGTGTGCGAGGTTCTCGTAGGCCGGCACGTCCTCGGCGGTGCTCCCGTTGTCGAGCATCAACAGGAGCGGGAGCTTCTGGCCGTGGCGGGCCTGGTCTTCGAGCGCGAAGTTCAGATCGCGGGTGACGTCCTCCATCTCGTAGAACGGCGCCTTCGAGGGGAGGCGCTTGAACAGGTGGCGCTTGGCCTCGGGGTCTTGGTGGGTCTCCTCGATGAACCGTTCGAGGGCGTACTGGACCGGGATCGAGGCGCACATCCCGTCGCCGTCGGCGTGGTGGCGCACCCGGATCGGCCGGCTCTCGAGGACGGTCCGGCGCAGTTGGGCGGCGACCTCGCGAAGATCCGGGAACATCTGGGTTAGTGCGGGCCACTCGACCAGCGGTTCGGTCTCCTCGGGTTCGGCGCGGTCGTCGAGCGCGTCCGCGAGCCGCCCCTCGACCGCCTCGGCGTCCCCGTCGGTCAGGGCGTCGAGGCGCTCGACCTCGACCTGGAGGCCGTCCTCGCGCTCGTCGACTACGCCCGTCACCCGGATCACGTCCTCGATCTCGACCTCGGGGTACGCCCGGACGCCCGCCTCCTCGAAGGCCGCACAGGGGATGACTCCCGTCTCGTCGCTCAGGTGGAAGATGGTCGGGCCGCCGGTCTGTTTTATCTGGACGACCTCGCCTTCGAGGTGGACAGTGTCGCCCACCCGATCGACGAGTTCGTCGATGTCGGCGATATCGTAGTCGTGTTCGACCGCGACCGTCTCGCGGTCGCCGAGGTCGACGGGCTCGAAGCTCAGGTCGCCGTTCTCTCGGATCTCGGTCAGTTCGACCACGAGGTCGTCGCCGACCGCGTAGCTACCGTCGTAGGTCGACTCGTGGACGAGTCCGGAGACCGACTCGGAGAGGTCGACGAACACGCCGTAGTCGACCACGCCGTTGACCGTCGCGGCGTAGTAGCCGCCGGTTTCGACGTCCGAAACGGTACACGCCGGGTCGAGGTCGTAGACCACGGCGTCCCCCTCGGCGTCGGAATCTGAAGCAGTCATTCTTGTCGGTGGTTTCGGTTCGCCCGATTTTAAGGGTTTGCAAGTGGCCCGGACGGATCGACGCGCCGTTCGCAACCTTTAGAACGCGCCCGCCCGGAGTTTTCTCCATGCGGCTGTTCCGTTCGAGCGAGATTCTCGGCATCGCCGAGGACGCCCTCCAGTTCGCTCTGGCGGCGTCCGAGGACGCCCACCCCCACGAGTACATGGGGTTTCTCAGGGGCGAAGACGCCCGCTCGCTCGGACTCGACCGCGACGGGACCGTCATCACCGACGTGCTGGTCATCCCCGGCACCGAGTCGAACCCGGTGAGCGCCACGGTCAAGACCAGTCAGGTACCGAACGACTTCAACTCGGTCGGATCGGTCCACTCGCACCCGAACGGCGTGCTCAAGCCCAGCGACGCCGATCTGTCGACTTTCGGGCGGGGGAAAGTCCACATCATCATCGGCTACCCCTACGGCGACGACGACTGGGCGGCTTTCGGTCGGGAGGGCGAGCCCCGCGATCTCGACGTGCTCGACGTTTCGCTCCCCGAAGGCGAATCGTTCTTCGACTTCACGCAGGCGGACATCGACGCCGAACTCGACTACGACTTCGATCAGGACTCACCATGACTCACGTCATCGCGCAGGGAACCTTCGATCTGCTCCACCCCGGACACGTCCACTACCTCCGGGACGCGGCCGCGATGGGCGACCGACTGACGGTCATCGTCGCCCGCCGCGAGAACGTCACGCACAAACAGCCGCCGGTGCTCGCGAACCGCCAGCGACGCGACGTGGTGGCGGCGCTCGGGGCGGTCGACGACGCGATCGTCGGCCACCCCGAGGACATCTTCGCGCCGATCGAGGAGCTGGCGCCCGACGTGATCGCGCTCGGCCACGACCAGCACCACGACGAGGCCGCCATCGCGGACGAACTGGCGCGGCGCGGGCTCGATTGTGAGGTCCGGCGCGCGAGCGCCTGCGAGCCCGCCTACGAGGGCGAACTCCTCTCGACGGGCCGGATCATCGACCGGATACTCGAAGAGCGAAGCCGGTCCTGATCGCAGAGAAAATCCGTCGGCTTACAGCGAGTCCCAGGCCTTCAGACCGCGAGGCCACGAGGTGAGGTCGGCGATCCACCGGGCGGCGACGAACTTCTTGAGGAACTTCGCGGGCACGGAGTTGAACGTCCGGATCGGGATCACGTCGACGTCGTGGGCGATCGCCTTCTCGCCGACCGAGACGAGCGTCCCCTTGTCGTCGTAGGTCCAGGTCACGAGCGGCTGGTCGTTGATCGCGCGAGCGACGTTCTGGCCGGCGACCTCGGCGGCCTGCCAGGCGGCCTGGGCGGTCGGCGGCGCGGGGCCGTCGCCCTGATCGACGATGGCCGAGTCGCCGATGGCGAACACCCGGTCGTCGCTCGTCCGGAAGTTCGACTCGCAGGTCACGCGGTTGTGCTCGTTTTCGAGTTCGCACTCGTCGAGCGCCTGCTGACCGGTGATGCCGCCGGTCCAGACGAACACGTCGTAATCGAGGGGGTCGCCCTCGTCGAAGTGGATCGTCGACTCGTCGGCCTCGGTGATCGGGTCGTCGGTCAGGATCTCGACGTCGGCGTCTTCGAGGCGCTTTCGGACCGCGCCCTGAAGCTCGGAGTCCTGCCCGGGCATGATCTCTTCGAGCGCCTCGACGAGGTAGACGTCGATGGGCGCGCGCCGCTCGTCGCGGAGCTCCGCGACCTCGCCGGCGCTCTGGATGCCCGACAGTCCGGCGCCGCCGATCACGATCGTCGCCGGGTCGTTCCGGGACGCCTCGGCGGCGGCCTGAGTGACTCGCTCGTGGATCTCCATCGCGTCGTCGAGGCTCTTGAGCGTGAGCGCGTGCTCTTCCATCCCCGGGATGCCGTAGTAGGCGGTCTGGCTCCCGAGCGCGACGAGGAGGTAGTCGTAGTCGAGGTCCTCGCCGCCGTCGAGCGCGACCGTCTGGGCCTCGGTGTCGACCCCTTCGACCGTCGCCTGCACGAACTCGGTGGACCGATCGGCGATCTCGCCGACCGGGATCGTGATGTCGTCCTCGACGGTCGGGTCCCGGATGGCACGGTGGGCCTCGTGGAGGACGAGGTGGTAGTCGTTCTCGGAGACCCAGGTCAACTCGGCGTCCGTGGCGTCCAGTTCGTCTTCGAGTCGCTGAATCGCGCCTGCCCCGGCGTACCCCGCGCCGAGCACGACGACCTGTTCAGTCATACCGCCAACTCCGGAGTCCTCCGATACAAAGGCTTTGGAAGCCTCACGCGGTTGAGTGAGAGTACCTACCACGAACGGCGGCCAACCCGACGGCTCGAACCCGAAGCACGCGACTGGACGAACGGACACGACCGGCGTCGCGGGACCACGAGAGAACGTCGAGAGGCGGAGACCGATCTGTGAGAGCCGGCGGGCGCCGCGAGACTGATATCGGCGGCCGAACTCAGTGGGCGGGCTCTTCGGACGGGGCTTCCATCGAGTCGATCTTCAGGATGAGGATGTTGCTGGTGTCGTCGGTGCCGTCGACGGTGCCCTCGACGACGAGCTTCGACAGCGGCGTCGGACCCACGCGAACCGAGTCGCCCTCGTCGAAGTCACGAACCGACCCCTGAAGGTGGATCTCGGCCCGGCAGAGCTCGGGGTGGTGGACGCTCGTGAGGTCGACCTCCTCGACGTTCGACTCCTCGATGAGTTCGCCGTCGTGGACCAGCGGTACCTCCGCGGCGCTGTCCATCTGCTGGACGTCGAGGGCCTCGAACGCGGTCGCGGTCGGCTTGTAGCCGCCCTTCGGCCCGGGGACGCCCTCGACCAACTGGAGCGCTTTGAGGCTCTGCATCTGGTTGCGGATGGTGCCGGGGTTGCGGTCGACCTCCGCGGCGATGTCCTCTCCTTTCACCGCGTCGCCGGCGTCGCGGTGGAGGTTGACGAGGGCGGTGAGAATCGTCTTCTGGCTCGGGGTCAGTTCGATAGTAGACATTACCGAACCTTGGGGGTAGATTTCCTTAAATGCGGCGAACGGCCGGTGGCGCCCGATATTTTCGGAATTCGGGGATAGGGGGCTCGTGCTTCCCGCGGCCCCCGATCGACGACGGAACGACACCGATTTGGCGCTGGCTCTGGACTCTCGAACCATGCAAGGAAATCGCGTTCTCGTGACCGGCGGCGCGGGGTTCATCGGATCGAACCTCTCGAACCACCTCGCGGCCGACAACGACGTGATCGCGGTCGACGACTGCTATCTCGGAACGCCCGAGAACCTCGACGAGTCTGTCGAGTTCCACGACGCGAGCGTGCTCGACGACGACCTCCCCACCGACGGCGTCGACGTGCTCTTTCACCTCGCGGCGCTGTCGTCGCTCACGATGCACGAGGACAGCATCGACGGACTCCGGCGCGGGGCGCGGGTCAACGTCGAGGGGTTCGCGAACGCGGTCGAGCAGGCGCGCCGGGACGGATGTGACACCGTCGTCTACGCCTCGACCTCCTCGATCTACGGGAGTCGGACCGACCCATCGCCCGAGAGCATGGCCGTGGAGGCCCACACCGGCTACGAGGCCTCGAAGCTCGCCCGCGAGCGCTACGGCGAGTACTTTTCGAACGCCCACGACATGGACGTCGCGGGGATGCGGTTTTTCTCGGTGTATCAGGGCTACGGCGGCTCGGAGGGCCACAAGGGCGAGTACGCCAACATCATCGCGCAGTTCGCCGACGACATCGCGAACGGCGAACCGCCGGTCATCTACGGCGACGGGAGCCACACCCGCGATTTCACGCACGTCTCCGATATCGTCCGCGGGCTCGAACTCGCGGCCGACCACCGGCTCACCGGAATCTACAACCTCGGGACCGGCGAGTCCTACAGCGCGAACGAAGTGGTCGAACTGCTGGCCGACGAACTCGACGCCGACGTCGAACCCGAACACGTCGAGAACCCCATCCCCGAGGACATGTTCGTCCACGACACGATGGCCGACGCCACCAAGATGGCCGAGGCGACCGGCTGGGAGCCCGAGATCGGGTTCGAGGAGGGCATCGAGCGGGTCTGTGCCCAGTACAAGTGACCGCCTCCTGACGGCTCGCGAGCGCCGCCCGCCGTTCCGGTCCGGTCCGAACCGAAAACAGACCCTTCTTTACACTACCCGGCCGAACGCCCGTGTATGAGCCGACAGGTGCGGCTGATCGGGACTCCCATGGACCTCGGCGCGAACCGACGCGGCGTCGACATGGGCCCCTCGGCGATCCGATACGCGGGACTGGCCGACGAACTCCGGGCGGCGGGCGTCGAAACGACCGACACCGGCGACCTGCTGGTGCCACACGCCGAGGAGCGCGACCCCGACGCCGAACAGCCAAGCGAGGGGACCGCGAAGTTCCTCCGGGAGACCGCCGACGTCTGTACGCGGCTGGCCGACGAGGTCGCGGCCGCACTCGACGACGGCGCGTTCCCGCTCGTGCTCGGCGGGGACCACTCCATCGCGGTCGGCACCATGCGCGGGGCGGGCCGGGACGCCGACCTCGGCGCGGTGTGGTTCGACGCCCACGGCGACTTCAACACGCCGGCGACGTCCCCGAGCGGCAACGTCCACGGGATGCCGCTGGCGGCCGCGCTGGGCATCGGCGACTTCGCCGACACCGAGTGGGCGAACGTCCCGACCCTCGCCGAAGAGAACGTCGCTATCGTCGGGCTCCGGAGCCTCGACGACACCGAGCGCGAGGAGATCCGCGACAGCGACGTGACCGCGTTCACCATGTCGGACATCGACGAGCGCGGCGTCGGTCCGGTCACCGAGGACGCCCTCGATATCGCGAGCGACGGCACCGAGGGGATCCACGTCAGCCTCGACCTCGACTGGCTCGACCCGAAGGAGGCGCCGGGGGTCGGGACGCCGGTCCGGGGCGGGGTCACATACCGAGAGGCCCACTCGGCGCTGGAGACGGTCGCCGAACGCGACGAGGCCGAGGGCGTGTTGCGCTCGATGGAGGTCGTCGAAGTCAACCCGATCCTCGACGAGCACAACGAGACCGCGGAGCTGGCGACCGAACTCGCGGCGAGCGGACTGGGAAAGCGCATCCTGTAACGCGAGTTCCCTGCGGTCGCTCGCGGGAGCACTGCTGGTGTGCGCGCCAGCGACGCACTGTTCGATGCGTGATTTTCTTCCCCCGTCTGCCCGCCGGCTTGGCGAAAACCGACGGCCTCAAGAGTGTCTCGCGCGCGTCGGCTACTGTGACCGACTACGACGCGATCCTCTTCGACAACGACGGCGTGCTGGTCGAACCCCCGTCTCGGGAGACGCTTCGGGAGGCCGCCCGGACCGCCTTCGAGGCGGTCGGCGTCGACGACGCCGACGAGCGCCACGTCGAGGACGTGATGTACGGCGTGACCCCGGAGTTGCTCGGGCGCGTGTGCGACCACTACGGGCTCGACCGGGCGGCCTTCTGGGAGGCCCGGGACCGCCGGGCCGCCGCGGCCCAGCGCACCGAGTTCCGCGAGGGCGAGCGCGACCGCTACGACGACGTGGCGGCGCTCGCGGACCTCGATCACGACTTCGGTGTCGTGAGCTCGAACCAGCACCTCACGATCGAGTTCGTCGTGGAGTTCTTCGGATTCGAGGAGCTGTTCGACACGTACTACGGCCGGGAGCTAACCGTCGAGAGCGTCCGGCGCAAGAAGCCAAATCCACACTACCTCGAACGCGCGCTCGCGGACCTCGACACCGAATCGGCGCTGTTCGTCGGCGACAGCGAGAGCGACGTCGAGGCCGCCGATCGGGCCGGGCTCGACTCGGCGTTCGTCCGGCGCAGCCACCGCGCCGACCTCGAACTGTCGGTCGATCCGACCTACGAGGTCGAAGACCTCTGGGGCGTCGCAGAGATAGCGGGCCGAACGTAGCTACTCGGCGTCCGCGTTCGCCTCGTCGCTGGCCTCGGCTAACACGTCGACGCTCGCGACCGCGTCGGTGCCTTCGAGTTCCATCACCGTCACGCCCATCGTGTTCCGGCCGACCTCGGAGATGTCGGCCGCCCGGATCCGCATGATCTGGCCGTCGGCGCTCATGATGACGAGGTCCTCGTCGGGGCCGACCGCCTTGACCGAGGTGACCCGTCCGTTGCGGCCGCCGGTCTTGATGTCGACGAGCCCCTTCCCGTTTCGGGACTGGCGCCGGTACTCGCCGAGGGGCGTGCGCTTGCCGTAGCCGCGCTCGGTCACCGTCAGCAGGTCCCGGTCGTCGCCGTCCGACGGTCCCGAAGCGTCGGCCGCGACCATGCCGACCACTTCGTCGTCGCCTTCGAGGTCGACGCCGCGGACCCCGCGGGCGCTCCGACCCATCTCGCGAGCCTCCGACTCGTCGAACCGGATCGCCATCCCGTCGGCGGTGGCCAACAGCAGGTCCTTCGAGCCGTCGGTGACCTCGACGTCGACCAACTGGTCGCCGTCTTCGAGTTTCGCGGCGATGATGCCAGTCGAGAGGATGTTCTCGAACTCGGCGGCGGCGGTCCGCTTGACGTAGCCGTCCCGGGTCACCATGCTGATCGACTCGTCGTCCTCGAACTCGTCGGTGTTGACGACCGCGGTGATCTCCTCGCCGTCGTCCAGATCGAGGAGGTTGACCGCCGATTTGCCCCGGGCGGTCCGGGACATCTCGGGAATCTCGTAGGTCTTGAGCCGGTAGACCTGCCCCTGATTGGTGAAACAGAGCAGGTAGTCGTGGGAGTTGGCCCGGAACACCTTCGAGACCCGGTCGCCCTCCTTCACGTCGGCGCCGATGATCCCCTTGCCGCCGCGGTTCTGGGCGTCGAACTGGGCGGCGGGCATCCGCTTGACGTAGTCCTGCTCGGTCACGACCACGACCACGTCCTCCTCGGCGATGAGGTCCTCGCGGGTGACCTCCTCGTCGTCGTCGATGAACGAGGTCCGCCGCTCGTCGGCGTACTGGTCTTTGATCTCCAGCAGTTCCTCCTCGATGACCGAGAGCAGTTCGGACTCGTCGCCGAGGATGGTCTCCAGACGCTCGATGCGGGCCTGGACGTCCTCGTACTCGTCTTCGATCTCGGCGGCCTCCATCGAGGTGAGGCTCCCGAGTTGCATCCGGACGATGTGATCGACCTGATCGTCCGAGAAGCCGTACGCCGACTGGAGGCCGTCTTTCGCGGCGTCGCGATCCTCTGCGTCGCGGATGATCTCGACCACGTCGTCTGCGTGTTCGAGCGCGGTGAGCCGGCCTTCGAGGATGTGGGCGCGGTCCTGGGCCTCGTCGAGTTCGTACTGGCTCCGCCGGCGCACGACCTCCTTGCGGTGGTCGAGGTAGTGTTCGAGGGTCTCTTTCAGCGAGAGGACCCGGGGTTCGCCATCGACCAGCGCGAGGTTGATGACGCCGAACGTCTTCTCGAGGTAGCTCTCGAGCAGTTGGTTTTTGACGACCTCGGTCATCGCGTTCCGCTTGAGTTCGACGACGACTCGGATGCCGTCGCGGTCGGACTCGTCGCGGAGGTCCCGGATGCCCTCCAGGGACCCCTCGTTGACCGCGTCGGCCATCTTCTCGATCATCCGGGCCTTGTTGGTCTGGTAGGGGAGCTCGGTGATGACGATGCGGTCGCTCCCGTTCTCGCGTTCCTCGACCTCGAACTCCGCGCGCATCCGGATGCGTCCGCGGCCGGTCTTGTACGCGGCGTGGACCGCGTTCCGGCCGACGATGTTCGCGCCGGTCGGGAAGTCGGGCCCCTTGACGTGGTCCATCAGGTCCTCGACGGTCGCGTCGGGGTCTTCGATGAGCTCGACGGTCGCGTCGATCACTTCCCCGAGGTTGTGGGGCGGGACGTTCGTCGACATGCCGACCGCGATGCCCGACGACCCGTTGACCAGCAGGTTCGGGAACGCCGAGGGAAGGACCTCCGGCTCCTGGAGGCGGTCGTCGTAGTTGGGCTGGAAGTCGACGGTGTCCATCTCGATGTCGGCGAGCAACTCCTCGGAGATGGGGCTCATCCGGGCCTCGGTGTACCGCATCGCGGCGGCGGGATCGCCGTCGATCGAACCGAAGTTCCCCTGTCCGTCGACCAGCGGATACCGCATCGAGAAGTCCTGTGCCATCCGGACCAGCGTGTCGTAGATCGCCGAGTCGCCGTGAGGGTGGTAGTCACCCATCGTGTCGCCGACCACCGAGGAGCTCTTGCGGTGGCTGGAGCCGCTGGTGACCCCCTCCTCGTGCATCGCGTAGAGGACCCGGCGGTGGACCGGCTTCAGCCCGTCGCGGACGTCGGGGAGCGCACGCCCCGCGATGACGGACATCGCGTAGTCGATGTAACTCTGCTCCATCTCGTCTTCGATCCGGGCCGACGTGACTTCCGCGGCGCCGACGTCGGCCGGATCGGGTACTTCCGAACTCATATGTCGACCCACTCCGCTTCGGTTGCGTGTTCTTTGATGAACTGCTTTCGCGGTTCGACGGCGTCGCCCATCAGCACCGAGAACATCTTGTCGGCGGCCGCGCCGTCCTCGATGGTGATCTGCTTGAGGACGCGGTTCTCGGGGTTCATCGTGGTCTCCCAGAGCTGGTCGGGGTTCATCTCCCCGAGGCCCTTGAACCGCTGGACCTGCGTGGGATTGCCGTCGCACACTTCCTCGACGATCCGGTCGCGCTCGGCCTCGGTCATCGCGTCGTAGGTCTCGCCGCGATACCGGACCCGGTAGAGGGGCGGCTGGGCCGCGTACACGTAGCCCGCCTCGATCAGCGGCTTCATGTGGCGATACAGAAGCGTCAACAACAACGTCCGGATGTGGGCGCCGTCGACGTCGGCGTCGGTCATGATGATGATCCGGTTGTACCGGGCCTCCTCGATGTCGAACTCGTCGCCGATACCCGTCCCGAGCGCGGTGATGAGCGACCGGATCTCGTCGTTCTCGAGGATGCGATCGAGCCGGTGTTTCTCGACGTTGAGGATCTTCCCCTTCAGCGGGAGGATGGCCTGATTCTCGCGGTTTCGACCCTGCTTTGCCGATCCGCCCGCCGAGTCGCCCTCGACGACGAACAGCTCTGAGTCGCTGGGGTCTCTGGACTGACAGTCCGCGAGCTTGCCCGGGAGCGCGCTCGATTCCAGCGCGTTCTTCCGTCGGGTCAGCTCTTCGGCCTTCTTGGCCGCCTTGCGCGCCTTCGCGGCCTCAACCGCCTTCGAGACGATCGCCTCGGCGGTCCGGGGGTTCTCCTCGAAGTACGTAGCGAGCCCCTCGTGGATCGCCGACTCGACGATGCCCCGGACCTCGCTGTTGCCCAGTTTGGTCTTGGTCTGGCCCTCGAACTGGGGGTCGGGATGCTTGATCGAGATGACCGCGGTCAGCCCCTCCCGGACGTCCTCGCCCTTGAGGTTCTCGTCTAGGTCGCCGAGCAGTCCGTTCTCGTCGGCGTAGTCGTTGACGTACCGCGTCAGCGCGGTCTTGAATCCGGTGAGGTGGGTGCCGCCCTCGCGGGTGTTGATGTTGTTGGCGAACGCGTGGAGCGACCCCTGAAGCTCGTCGGTCGCCTGCATCGCCACCTCGACCCGGATGTCCTGCGCTTCGTTCTCGAAGTAGATGACGTCGTCGTGGAGCGGCGACTTCGTCTCGTTGAGGTACGCGACGAACTCCCGGATGCCGCCGTCGTACTTGAACGTGTCCGACTGGCCGTCGGCCTCGCGCTCGTCGGCGAGGCCGATCTCGACCCCGGAGTTGAGAAAGGCGAGTTCGCGCAGTCGGCTCTCGAGCGTCGAGTAGGTGAACTCGGTGGTCTCGAAGATGTCGCCGTCGGGCCAGAACCGGATCGTGGTGCCGGTCCCCTCGTCGGGGTCGAGATCCCGGACCCGCTGTAGCGGAGCGGCGGGCTCGCCGCGCTCGAACTCCTGTCGCCAGAGCGCGCCGTCGCGTTTCACCTCGATCCGGAGCTCGGCGGCCAGCGCGTTGACGACGCTGACGCCGACGCCGTGGAGGCCGCCCGAGACCTGATAGGACTTGTTATCGAACTTCCCGCCAGCGTGGAGGACCGTCAGGATGACTTCGACCGCGGGCTTGTCGTACTCCTCGTGGGTGTCGACCGGGACGCCCCGGCCGTCGTCGGAGATGCTCACCGACCCGTCACCGTGGATAGTTACATCAATCGAGTCACAGTAGCCGGCGAGCGCCTCGTCGATAGAGTTGTCAACGACCTCGAACACGAGGTGATGGAGCCCCCGCGCGTCGGTCGACCCGATGTACATCGCCGGGCGCTTGCGCACCGCCTGTAACCCTTCGAGGACCTGGATTTGCCCGGCCCCGTACTCACTTTCCTGACTCATAAAGACTGTCTCACGGTAGTAGTCGGGTACGGATAAAACCCTCGCACACGCGCGCGCGAATGCTAGGTCAGGTGACTGAGGGTTTCGCCGCGAACGGCGCGGAGAGCGTCCTGTCACGTCGGGTGTCATCTCGGCTCGGCAATTCGTATAGTCGAATGGTGTGTATCGCGGTCGCCCCCGACCGCCGTCTCCACTTTCACTTTCACTCCGGTCCACCGAGAAGGCTATAAATGTCCCGTCGTTACCTGAGTCCACAGAATGCCATCTATTCAGTCGACGCTCGGCGAGGAGGAGGGGATCGCCGAGGAGTTGGCCGAGAGCCAACAACAGATCTCCATCGCCGAGTTCTTCGAGAAGAACAAGCACATGCTCGGGTTCGACAGCGGCGCCCGGGCGCTGGTGACCGCGGTGAAAGAGGCGGTGGACAACGCCCTCGACGCGACCGAGGAGGCGGGCATTCTTCCCGACATCTACGTCGAGATCGACGACGCGGGCGACTACTACACCCTCGTCGTCGAGGACAACGGTCCCGGCATCACCAAAGAACAGGTCCCCAAGGTGTTCGGGAAGCTCCTCTACGGCTCGCGGTTCCACGCCCGCGAGCAGTCCCGCGGCCAGCAGGGGATCGGGATCTCGGCCGCGGTCCTGTACTCCCAGCTCACCTCGGGCAAGCCCGCCAAGATCACGAGCCGGACGAAAGGTAGCGCCGAGGCCGAGTACTTCGAACTCATCATCGACACCGACGAGAACGAACCCGAGATCCAGCACGCCGAGACCACCTCGTGGGACCGGACCCACGGCACGCGCATCGAGCTGGAGATGGAGGGCAACATGCGCGCGCGGTCCCAGTTGCTCAAGTACATCAAACACACCGCGGTCGTCAACCCCCACGCCCGCATCACCTTCGAGGAGCCGAGCATGGACGAGCCCCGCCAGTTCGAGCGGGCGACCGACCAGCTCCCGGCCGAGACCGAGGAGATCCGCCCGCACCCCCACGGAGTCGAACTCGGCACGGTGTTGAAGATGCTCGCCGAGACCGATTCACACAGCGTCTCTGGGTTCGTCCAATCGGAGTTCACCCGCGTCGGGAAAAAGACCGCCGACTCGATCGTCGACAACTTCCGTGACCGCCACTTCGGCCGGGAGGCCGCCTGGCGGGCGCCGCGGTCCCACGACGAGGCCGACGTGGCCCGCGCGGTCCAGCAGGCGGTCGCCAACAAGGGCGCGGAGGCGACGAACGCCTTCGCCGACGAGGTCGCGAACGCGGTCGCGGCCCGCGACCGGGTGGCCCACAGCGAGCTCCGCGAGATCGTCGCCGACGCCGCCGAGATCGGCGACGACCACGGCGTGACGTTCGGCGCGACGGTCCGGGAGAACGCGATTGGGGCGGCGTGGGACGAGCTGACCGCCGACCGGACGAGCGACCTCTACCAGCTGGTCGACGCGGCCACGACCACCCGAAAAGACGACGAGGCGATCGACGGGCTGGCCGAGCGACTCGCAAAGCGCTTCGAGAAGGGCCGCGAGCGCGATCGGGCGACCCACTCCGAACTCCGAAAGTACGTCGACCGCGCCGCCGACCAGACCGAGGAGTACGACGACGCGACGTTCGGCGAGACCGCCCGCGAGAACGTCGTGACCGAGCTCTGGTCGGTGATGGTGACGGTGCCCGACGAGGTGCCGAAGGTACGGGACCTCGCCGAGGATCGCGACGCCGCCAGCGACCTGCTGGAGGCGATGCGCGAGACCGACATCATCTCGCCGCCGACCAACTGTCTGTCGCCGATCACCGCCGACCTCGTGGAGGCCGGACTCAAGAAGGAGTACGACGCCGACTTCTACGCCGCCTCGACCCGCGACGCCGACGTCCACGGCGGCGACCCGTTCATCGTCGAGGCGGGCATCGCGTACGGCGGCGACCTCGAGGCGGACGGGCAGGCCGACGTCCTGCGGTTCGCCAACCGGGTGCCGCTGGTCTACCAGCGCGGGGCCTGCGCGACGACCGACGTGGTGAAGTCGATCGGGTGGCGAAACTACAACCTCAGCCAGCCCGGCGGCTCCGGAATCCCGAACGGCCCGGCGGTGATCATGGTCCACGTCGCCTCGACGAACGTCCCGTTCACGAGCGAGAGCAAGGACGCGGTGGCGAACGTCCCCGAGATCGAAGACGAGATCGAGCTCGCGATCCGGGAGGCCGCCCGCGAGCTCAAGTCGTATCTCAACAAGCGCAAGTCCCTCGAAAAGCGCAAGAAAAAGCAAAACGTCATCGCCTCGATCCTCCCGAAGATGGCCGAGAAGGTCGCGGAGGTCACCGACAACGACGAGCCCCAGTACGACGACGCGCTGGCCCGGATCATGAACAACGTCCTCGTCGAACGCGAGCGCGAGGACGGGCGCGTTCGGCTCGTCGTCGAGAACCACACCGACACCAACGAGTCGCCCGACATCACCGACATCGTGACCGCCGAGCCGTCGAACCTCTCGGACGGCGCGACCGCGGTCGACATGGACGGCGAGTGGTTCGTCAAGTGGTCGCCCACCGTGCCCAGCGGCGAGGAGGCCGTCTTGGAGTACGACGTCTCGGCGGAGGCATCGTTCGACCTCAGCGTCGAAGGAATCGAAGACCCCAAACTCACCCTCAACCAATGAGCACGGACACCACAGCCCAAGAGAAACTCATCGACCTCGCCGCGGAGTTCTACGATCAGCTAGAGCGGGGCGAGATCCCCGAGATGTCGGTCCCCACCCGGACCAAGAGCAACATCGTCTTCGACGAGGACTCGGACGTGTGGGTGTACGGCGACCGCGAGAGCACCCGGAGCGCAAACAGCGTCCGGGGGGCGCGCAAACTCCTCAAGGCGATCTACACGATCGAGTTCCTCGCCGACCAGCTCGACGCCGACCGGTCGTCGACCCTGCGTGAACTCTACTACCTCAGCGAGAGCTGGGACGTCGACGAGGCGCAGTTCTCCTCTCAGGACGAGTCGAACCAGCTCGTCGAGGACTTAGAGATCGTCTCGGAGGTCACCCGCGAGGACTTCCACATGCGGCCCGAGGAGTCGGGCGCGACCATCATGGGGCCGCTGTACCTCCGCGAGCAGACCCGACGGGGCGAACGCGAGATCCACTGTCAGGAGGACGTCGGGGAGGGCGGCTACCAGATCCCGAACAACCCCGACACGATCGAGTTCCTCGACAACGACGCCGACTTCGTGCTCTGCGTGGAGACCGGCGGCATGCGCGACCGGCTGGTGGAAAACGGCTTCGACGAGGAGTACAACACCATCATCGTCCACCTCAAGGGCCAGCCCGCCCGCGCGACCCGCCGGATCACGAAGCGACTCCACGACGAACTCGACCTTCCGGTGACGGTGTTCACCGACGGGGACCCGTGGTCGTACCGCATCTTCGGCTCGGTGGCGTACGGCTCGATCAAGTCGGCCCACCTCAGCGACTACCTCGCGACCCCGGAGGCCCAGTTCATCGGCATCCAGCCCGAGGACATCGTGGAGTACGACCTCCCGACCGACCCGCTGAGCGATTCCGACGTCAACGCCCTCGAGAGCGAGCTAGAGGACCCCCGCTACCAGACCGACTACTGGGAAAAACAGATCGAGATCCAACTCGACATCGAGAAAAAGTCCGAACAGCAGTCGCTGGCGTCCCACGGACTCGACTTCGTGACCGAGACGTACCTGCCCGAGCGCCTCGACGAGATGGGCGTCCTCTAGCGCTCCCTGACGAACTCGTCGGCGTCTCGGGCCGTGCTATCCCCGACCTCACCGCCCGTGAACGGATCGCCCTGCGCACAGGACCGACAGTACCAGTTCTCGCCCTTCTCGTCGGTCGAGATCGGGAGTCCCGCGACGTACAGCGTCTCCCCGAACGTGCGCTTGACGCCCGTGCCGACCGGCCGCGAACACGCCGTGCAGGGCACGTCTGGCGCCTCGACGACCTCCTCGTCGGTCGATCGGACCCTGCCGAACGTGGTGACCGACTCGCGGTCGGCGAACCGTTTCCGGAACGGGGGGAACGCGAACAGCGCGACGGCCAGACACGTCACGCCGAAGAGCGCGGCCGGGAGGGCGACCGCGTCGCCGAGGACCGCGAATCCGAAGATCGCACACAGGAAGCTGAGGAAGTAGCTCGCCGGATCCGAGACGAGGTCATCGCCCGAGGCGTCGTCCTCGCCGCCCCCGGAGACGTACCGCTCGGTGCCGTCGGCTCGAAGTTCGATCCGGTCGGCCCCCGGCGAGTAGCTGTACCACGCGTACAGGAGGTTGCCAAAGCCCCAGGTGAACAGGAACAAGAGCGCGTGGACGCCAAGCGAGCCGAACCCCCGGTCGATCAGCACGACCCGATCGCCGTAGTCGTGTTTCACGTCCCACCCCTCGACCGTGTGGTCCTCGACTCGGCGCCGGAAGTCGTCGCGGCGGTTCGACCGGCGGCTCCCGATCGGCGCCCCGCAGTCCGAGCAAAACGAGTCGTCGGGACCCAGCGCCGACCCGCACTGCGAGCAGAAGTTCGAGCCGTTTGGAGGACTCATATGCGAAGGTGTTAGGCCCCCAGTAAGTAAATGCTGGTCACACGTTGCCGTCCCGCGAAACGCGCCCGCGGTTTTTTGGGCGGTCGCGTCGGTCGCCCGCAGTCCGCTCACTCCCGGCTCCACGACGC
Source organism: Halorussus marinus (assembly GCF_004521895.1). Classification (NCBI taxonomy): domain Archaea; kingdom Methanobacteriati; phylum Methanobacteriota; class Halobacteria; order Halobacteriales; family Haladaptataceae; genus Halorussus; species Halorussus marinus. The sequence goes on along the minus strand of NZ_SBIR01000012.1, from coordinate 18,383 downwards.
CAGCGCGTCCTCGATCGCCGCGTCGCGGGCCCGGAGGTGTTCGCGCTCGGCGGCGCTCCGGACGTCGAGTTCGTGGAGGGTGTCCACCGCGACGCGGTCGGCGGCGAGCCTCGCGGCCGCGGCCACCTTCGCGTCGTCGAGCGCGACCGCCTCGCGGGCGCCGACCGCGTCCGGTCTCGTGAGCGTCCGGGCATCAGCCAGGGCCGCGACGCCCTCGCGGGTCCAGCAGTCGTGACAGCACCGGAACGCGAGCGTCCCCACGTAGTCGCCGAGGTCGGTCGGCGCGAGCCCGCCGTCGGTCGCCCCGCCCCAGACGAGTCCGAGCGAGTCGACCACGGCGTAGCGGTCGTCGTCGCTCCCGCAGGCGGCACACGCCGTCGGCTCGTCGGTGTAGGGCCACCCGTCGGGGACCGCCGCCGTCGGTTCCCGTCGCGACATACGCCCACGTTCCGGCAGAAGAGTTAAGAATCTAACCTTTCAGGCCTCGTCGAGCACCACCGGGACGCCGCGGCTCGCCACGTCGGCGGCGAACGCCCCAGAGTCGGTCTCGATCGACTCGAAGGTGTTGTAGTGGACCGGGACCACGAGATCGGGGTCCAGCGCCGCCGCGAGTTCGGCGGCCTCGCGCCGGTCCATCGTGAGCGAGCCCCCGATCGGCGGGCAAAACAGCGAAACGTCGAGTTCCGCGTGACCGTCGAGCGGATCGGTATCGCCCGGGAAGAAGACGGTCGCGTCCGCCAGCGTCACCAGAAAGCCCGCGCCGAACCCCTCGGGGTGGTACGGGTCGCCGCTCGCGTCCGTGCGAGGGCCGTCGGGCTCGTTGTACGCCGGGACCGTCCTGACGATCGCGTCGCCGAACAGCCGGTCGGTCTCCTCGTCGACCCGGAGCGTCTCGTAGGGGAGATCGTCGAGGTCGACCACGTCTCGGTCGATCTTCGGCGGGTAGACCGCCTCGTAGGCGACGACGGTCGCGTCGGCGTCGGCCACGCGCTCGATGGCGTCCGAGTCGTAGTGGTGATCGTGCGTGACGAGGACGAGGTCCCCGTCCTCGGGGCGGTAATCGCGGGGGTCTGGGTGGGGCTTCTGGGCCGATTCGGGGCGGTACTCGCCGGTGAGGGTGCCGTACCGGCCGGGGTCGATGTAGACGACGGTGTCGCCGGGCGATTCGAGCCGGAGCCCGGCGTAGCCGAGCCACTCGACGGTCAGGTCGCGGTGTCGGACGGTCATGGTCGGGCGTTCGGACAGTCCGTAGTAAACGGTTCGGATTGCTGTCGCGCTCGACGCGGCGCCGAGCGCGGCGATCAGTGGGCGGGGCTGTACGTCTCCGAGAGGACGTTGAGCACGACGACGCCCCCGATTACGAGCGCGATCCCGACCAGACCCGCGAGATCGACCGTCTCGTCGAAAAAGAGAACCCCGACGAGCGCGGCCGCCACGATGCCGACGGCCGACCACGTCGCGTACACCAGCCCGATGGGTAGCTCCTGGAGGGTGAGACTGAGCAGGTAGAACGACCCGAGATATCCGACGACGACGATCGCCGACGGAACGGCGTTCGTGAACCCGTCGGAGAACTTGAGCGCGGTCGTGCCGCCGACTTCGGCCGCGATCGCCGCGGCGAGGTACGCGTACTCTCGCATCCTTGTCGCCGAGTAGCTCGCCGCATCCCATAAACTATTCGACATCTGCGCCGCGGGGCCACGAGCTCGTCTCTCCGGCGGCCCGGACGGCGAACGACCCGGGGAGCGATACCTGTCGGTCGATCACTGACGTTCCGCGAGTCGCTCGACCCGCGGAAGCGAGTCGGCGTCCGCGGGGTCTTTGTCGTCCCGAACGCCGAGAAATCGGGGAAACCGCAGGGCGTACCCAGACGAGTAGGTGGGCGAGCGCTGGATCTCCTCGTAGCCCACCTCGAACACCACCTCGGGGCGAACGTCGACCGTCTGGCCGTCCTGCGACTGGACGTGGGGCTCGAGCAGCGCCGTGAGGTCCCCGAGCTCCTCGTCGGTGATGCCGGTCGCGACCTTCCCGATCGTCTCGAACCCGCCGTCGGCCCGGGCCGACAGCAGGAAGGTGCCGAGAAACTCCGCCCGGCGGCCCTCGCCCCACTCGGCGCCGGTGACGACGAGGTCGAGCGTCTCGACGTCCGGCTTGCGCTTGCGCCAGTTGCGCCCGCGGCGGCCCGGCGTGTACGTCGACTCGGGGTTTTTGAGCATGATCCCCTCGTGGCCCGCTTCGAGCGCGTCGGCCTCGATCTCGGCGACTTCGTCGGGATCGTCGGTCGTCCAGAACGCCGACACGCCCGCGTCGAGGACGCCGTCGAGCCGATCGCGGCGCTCGGGCACGGGCGCGTCGAGCAGGTCCTCGCCGGCGGCGTGGAGGCAGTCGAACGCGAACAGATCGAGCGCGACCGACTCGCGGGCCCGAGCCACGTCGTGTTTCCGCCGGAACCGACGGAGCACCGCCTGAAACGGGAGGGGGTCGCCGTCGTCGTCGGTCGCGACCACTTCGCCGTCGAGGATGGCCGGCGCCGAGAGGTGCTCGCGGACGTGCTCGACCACCTCGGGGAGCGCGTCGGTCACGTCCTCCATGTTCCGCGAGAAGACCGCCACCTCGCCGTCGGCGTCGTCCCACCCGAGGCCGTCGGGATCGTAGTGGATCTGGACGCGCGCGCCGTCGTACTTCCACTCGACCGCGACCTCGCCCCAGTCGTCGAGCGCGTCGCCGACGGTCCCGGCCTGCGCGAGCATCGCCTGCACGGGTCGGCCGACTTCGAGTTCCAGTTCGTCGAGCCCCGCCGCGCCGGCCTCGCGAGAGACCCGGGCGACCTCGCCGTAGTCGTTCGACACCTGGAGGGCGCGCGCGACCGACTCGACGGGCACGTCGAAGGCGGCCCCGATCGCGTCCCGGACGGTCCCCTCGCCGACGCCGATCCGCATCTCCGAGAGCACGAGCCGTGCGAGATATCGGGCTTCCTCGGCGCTCGCGCGGTTGAACAGCCCGAACAGGAGGTCGATCTTCTTGTCCTGACTCCCCGATCCCGCGGCCGCCGCGAGGGCGTCGAGCTCGTCGGCGACCGACGCGACCGTCAGGTCCTCGGCCCCGCCCGAACCGAACGCGCCCAGCCCCTGCTGGCCGCCGAACTCGTAGCTCGCGGCGACCTCGCCGACGTCGCCGACCTCCGCGAGTCGGGCCTCGACGTCGTCGGCCGAGACGTTCCGCCCGGCGGCCCGCGCGATCGCCTCGTAGCAGTAGTTCGGCCCGATGTCGAGCGTCCGCGACGACCAGGCGGGGAACACTCGGCCCTGCACGAACCGCGCGACAACGGGGAGATCCGAGCCGGCGGTCTCGAACAGGGCCGTGACCCGCTCGGTGATCTCGGTGTCGGCGCTGAGCGACTCGATCTCGGCGGCGGCGTCGGCGAACTCCCCGAACTTCATCGACCGGGCGTAGTCGGCAGTCGCAGTTAAGCGGTCCGACTCCGTCCGATCGGGACGAAATCCGACGTCGTCGACAAGACTTATGCGGGCGACGTGTGCCAGTGACGACCGATGGTCTCCGCCGACGCCCCCGCGACCGACACGCCGTTCGCCGAGCGGTTCGAGGCCGCGTGGGAGGTCGCGACCGACGCCCTCCCGCTCGCGGTCGTCCCGCTGATGTCGAGCCTGACGAGCCCGGACGACGTCGAGCGAGCGCTCTCCTCGACCGGCTAGCACGGGGGAATCGCGTTCGGACTCCCGGCGTCGCCGCCGGATCTCTGGTCGTTCGTGAGCCTGCCGAGCCGAGGGCCGGGTCTCCACGTCTCGCCGACCCTCTCTTTGCTCCCCATGGTCGTCGCGGTTCAGGCCGCGCTCGTCGCCGGCCTCCTGGGGAGCGTCCACCAGTTGCTCTCTACGGGGACGTACGACTTCGTCCGGAACGTCAAGCGGTACTTCGTCCGCGTCCTCGGCTACCAACTGCTGGTGTTCGGGGTCGCGCTCGCGGGGGTCGCGATCGGGGCGGTCGCGGGTCCGCTGTTGGTGCTCGCGATTCCGGGCTACTTCGTCTTGGCGTACCTGTTTTACGCCGCCCCGTACCTGCTGGTCGTCGAGGATCTCGGTGTCGGGGCCGCGCTCGCCCGGAGTTACGAGTGGGCGACCGCGGCCGGCCCCTACCTCTCGTACGCCGTGGGATACGCGGTGTTCACCGCGATCGTATCGGTGTTCGTCACCGTCGTCGCGGTGAACTTCGGCCCGGTCGGTATCCTCGTCGGCGCCGTCGCCACCGCTCCGCTCGCGCTCGCGCTGACGGTCGCCACGACCGAGTTCGTCGCCGACATGGCGGCCGCCGAGCGCGAGGAGAGCGGTCCGGGCGACGCCGAGCGACGCCGCGAGAGCGGGTGGACGGACGATCGAGACGATCCGAACGACGGCCCGGACGGCTCGCCGCGATAGCGTACCGACGAGTCCGCGACGAGAGCGCCGAACTATCGGTCGTTGCGCGACGCGATGAAGTGCTGGAGTCGCGCGAACTCCCCGAGGGTCATCGGCGCGCGGCCCTCGATCTTCTGTTGGATCTGCTTTGCGTCCATCCCGTCCATCTCGACCGCGATCGTGTCGACGTCGAGGACCGCGGTTGTCATCCCCATCAGGAGGTGGTCGCGAGTTTCGAGCAGGATGGCGTCCGCGGGCGGGGTGTCCTCGGCGACCGCGAGCACGGCGGCGGCCGCCTCCAACTCGACCGTCGGCTCCTCGCCTGCGGCGATCGCGTCGATCGTCTCGCGGGCCACGTCGCTCCGGTCGGCCACGGTCGGCGCGCCGACCTCGGCGATGACCGTCGCGAGCTCCGAGAGGTACGCCACCCGAAGCTCGGCCGGGGTCGTCGACTCGGGGTCCTCGATGTCGTCGTACAGCATACCCGAACACAGGGGGCCGGCGTTGAAAGGGTTTCACTTAGCCGCCGCGGGCCGGCCGGGGGATACTCCACCCCGGCGAGCGCTCGTCGGCGTTCCCGTCGGTGTCGCCGACCCCCGGCGCTCCCGGCGGAACGACGACCACGACGACCGTCTCGGTCTCGAACGAAACCCGCGTCGTCCGGCCCAGTCGCTCGACGGCGCCGTCGGCGTCGACGTCGAACTCGACTGTCTGGTTCCGTCGAGTGTAGGTCACCGCCCCGTCCGGATCGCCCGCCCCGGCGGCCGCAGTCGGCGCCCGAACCGCGAACCGCTCGTACGCCCCCCGGACGGAGACGTCCCAGACGTTGAGCGTCGCGTACCAGTAGCCGGGCACGGGCGCGACCGGCAGCCCCGCGGGGACCGACGACAGCACTTCTCCGAACCACCGCTCTCTGGCCCGGTCGGCCGCCCGCTCGCCCGCGTCGGCGAGCGCGTCTCTCGCGAGATCGCGCGCGACCGAGCGGGTCCGGCTCACCGTCGACCGCGACGGTCCGTCGACCGCCGACCGGGCGTCTTCGAGCGCCAACTCGACGGTCACCGACGTCCAGTCGCGTCGCTCGGTCACCCGGAGCGACGGGGTCGCCGCGAGCAGTTCCGCGACGACGCCATCGGCGGCCGAACCGTTCGCCGCCGCGAGCGCGCGCCCCGCGGTCGTGTCCCACCGATCGAACCCGGCCCGGACCGCACGGCGGCGCTCGGCGGCCGTGAGTTCGAGTCCCGCGGTCGCCAACTCGGCGACGAGTCGCGCGCGGAGCGCTCGAAGCGACCTCGACGCCTCCGCCCGGAGCCGGTCGCGGCGGGCGTCGAGCGTCTCATTTCCGACGGCGTCGAGCGTCCGGTTTGCCGCACGGAGCGCGAGACCCGCCGTCCGGAGATCGGTCGCCGATCGGTCGGTCGCGCCGTCGAGGACCGAAGCGACGGCGTCGGCGGCGTCGCCGTACGGCACCGAGAACACGTTCAGGTTCCGGGCCGCGAGCGGGTGGCGCGTCTCGCCTTCGGGTATCGCGGCGACCTGCTCGCGGTCGAGTTCGGCGAGCGTGAGGTACGGCGGCGCGCCGGCGACCGTCAGGTTCGCGGGCGCGCCCGGCCCGGCGGCCGCCATCGGCTCCGCGGGCGGGGTCGCGGGGCGGCCGCGATCCGCGAGAATCCGCCGCGCACGGTCGAGGTCCACACCCGCGTCGGCGAGCGCACCGTCGAGGCCCGCTCGGGTCTCGCGCGTCCGATTCGCCCGCGCGTCGAGGCGCGCGACCGTCCGGTCGAGGTACGCCGCCCGCGCCGCGACGCGCGCACGGTCGGCCACACCGTCGTAGCGTTCGGGCACATCGAGCAGGGCCGCGCGGCGCGACCGGAGTTCCCCGGCGAGCGCGGCGGCCGGCGGCCGCCCGTCGGCGACCGTCGCCGTACGCGCTACCGCGGCCGAGACGTTCCGGACGCGCTCGCGGAGCCCGGCGAGGTCCCGATAGAGCCACGGCCGGAGTTCGGACGGCCGACGCCCAGCGACGGACGCAGACCGAGCGTCGATCCTCCCGTCGACCGCCCGGCGGGCCGCCGCGTCGAACCCGCCGCGGTCCCGAATCAGGCGCTCGGTCGCCGTCTCGGCGACCCCCCGGAGGTTCGGCCCGTCGAGGGCGCCGCCTCGCTCGTGGACGTGTCGGATCGGGCGATCCGGGCCGACCGAGCCCCGGTGGTCGCCCGCGAGGCCCACTCCGACCGCAGAGACGTCGGCCCACCGCTGGACGGTCGTCCGCGAGTCGTTGTCCCGAGTCCACTCGCCGACGAGCGCGTGGGCTCGGACGACCCGCCGGATCTCGTGGGCCAGCAGGTGCCAGCCGCCCGGCGAAGCCGGACGCGGGCCGTCGGCGCGCTCGACCCGGGTCGTGGTCTCGACCCGGCGCTCGCGGAGCGTCCAGTTCCCGCCGGGCGAGTCGAGCGAGGGCCGACGCCCGTCGCGGACCGTCCGAGTCGCGGTCACGACTCGCACGTTCGGGGCGTACGCCGACCGCAGGGTCGCGTCGAACCCCTCGTCGGTCTCGTCGGCGACGAATGACGCGAACGCACGGTCTGCGGTCCGATTGACAGCGACGGTCCGCGACGGCGGCCGCTCGGGGGCGTCCGTCGCGGGGCCGCCGGGAAGCGGGGTCGCCGAGCGGTAGCGGTCGAACCCGGCCGTCAGGAGCTCCGTCGCTCTGGAGCCGCGCTGATTGTGGGCGCCCGCGAGTAGGTCGGTCAGACCGGTTCGGGCGGTCGCCATCGCGAGCGCTCCGCGAGCCGCGGGGTCCGACCGACCGAACGCGGCCCGCTGTTCGCGGACGAGCGCGCCGTTCGCCGCGAGTTCGAGGTGGCGGTTCGCCACGACGTTCTCGATCGGCGCCCCGCCCCGCTGGGCGTACCCCCGTGCCCACGCGACGGCGTAGAGACGTGCGGTCAACCGACGCCCCAGCCCCGGCGCGAGCGGCCCGCGTTCGAGTCGACTCTCGAAGCGTTCGACCCGTTCGTGGAGCGCCAGCGCGGGCGTCGCGACGACCAGCGTCGGCGAGACCGCGGCGCGTTCGACAGCACGCCCGTCCCGACTCGCGACGACGGTGACGTTCCGGATTCGAACCCGGAGCCCCGCACTCTCGGAGTCGCCGGCGGCCGCGATCTCGACTCGGCGCTTGGCGTCCCCGAGCGCGCTCGCGTTCCCGACCGCCGGGAGCGACGCGGTTCCGCGCACGCCGTTCGCGCGAACGGCGACGTCGTCGAGAGCGGCCCGCGCCGCGAGATAGATTCGAACCCGGAGGTAGTCGCGGTACGGCGCGGAGTCGTTCAGGACGCGGCCCGCCGGCGTTTCGGCGGGCGCGACGACCGGGTCTCGGGCGGCCGCCCGTCCGGCGCGGGCGACCGCCCCGCGGAGCGCGGTGGAGCTCGCGGCCGTCGTTCGTTCGACGGCGACCCCGACCGAACGGTCGACCTCGGGGGCGGGGCCGCCGGCGAGCGTCGCGCTGAGGCCTGCGCTCCCGACGAGCAGGACGACCCCGACCAGAGCGAACGGGACCCGGCCGCGGCGGTCGTCGGCCAGCCTCACCGCAACCACGTCCGAACCGTGATCCGGACCCGGCCGACGGCGGTTTCGCGGGCCGCGTCGGTCGCCCCGTCGAAGCGCTCGCGGAGAGTCGGTTCGAGCAGTGTCGCGAGCGCGTCGGTCACGATCCGGGTGGCCCGCGTCGCGTTCCCGTCGGTGAGCGCCTCCTCGACCGCCGACCGAGCGCCGACCGCGTCGGCCGACGTCCGATATCGCTCGACAGCACGGGCGGCCCGGTCCGGGCGGGCACCCAGCGCGGTCCGAGTTTCGATCGGCGGAAACAGCCCGCGGACGACGCCGCCCGCGATCGCTCGGGCGACGCGCTCGAACCCGCCGCCGCGGCCCGCCGCTCGGACGCTCGATCGAACGCTCGGGAGGCCGCTCGACACCGAGAACGCGGCCGCGTGGACGTCGACGCCGGGCGGCGGGGTCGGTCCCGCCGCAACTCGCCCGCGGAGACTCGCGCTCGGGAACGGCTCCCAGCGCGCGATCACCTGCACGCGGTGGTACTCGACACGCCCCAGCGACCGTTCGACGCGCTCCGTGACGGCCCGCGCGAGTCCCGTATCCGCGAGGAGTCGCGACTCGCCGAGCGTTGCGTTTCGCACGGCCGTCGCGGCGAGCAGGCCCGCCAGCGTACCGTGGGCTGTCCGGGAGCCGTCGTCGTAGGACACGCGCGCTGTGCTCGACGCGAGCGTCTCGGCGGCCTCGTCGGCGCGGTCCGGATCGGACTCGTCGGCCGGAATCCCGACGAGCGCGAGCGCGCTCGCGCTCACGAGCAGGAGACAGACCGACGCGTCGAGGACGGTGCTGATCCCGCGAGTCACCGCCACACCTCCGCGCGGAGCCGACCGGGACGGACCCGGCCCGAGCCGATCCGGACGCTCACGGTCGCGGCGGCCGCGTCGGCGCTCGGCGGCGGCGTCGGGCCGGCGGACCACGTTTCGCCGGCCGCCCGGAGCGTGAGGTTCAGCCCGTAGCCGTCGGGGCCGGCGCGCAGTCCGTCCGCGATCCGGTCGGGGTCGACGACACCGGCGTCGGCGATTCGACGCTCGACGCGGTCGACGGTGGGCGAAGCGACGTTCCGATCGGGGGTCGGGACCGCGCCGTCGAGCACGCCCGCGTACGTAGAGAGCGCGGCGCAAACCGCGAACACCGCCACCAGCGCCGCCAGCGGCTCGACCTGCCCTCTATCCGACCAGCGTGACATCGACGCCCTCCCAGGAGACCGCCCGGACGGTCAGTTCGTCGACCGATCGCCACTCCGGCGTTCGGTCGCGCGCGGCCGCGACGGCCCGTCGGAACGCGGTCGGCGACCCGAACGCGGCGTCCGGCGGCGTCCCGCGGAGCACGTCCCAGAGCGCGGTGTCTCGGGAGACCGGCGCCACCGGGCCGTAGGCGAACGACGCGTGACCGGTCGCGGCGTCGTCCCGGAGCCACACCCGGTAGGGGCCGACCTTCACCCGTTCGGCCGCGATCGGGTGGCCCGCGGTCGTCGCGTGGTCGGCCGCGGCGACCGTATCGACCGTGTCGGCGACCCCCGCGGCGTCCGGCGGTGGGGCGCGCGGCAGCGACGTCGCCAGACCGACCGCGACTGTGCTCGCGAGCGCCACGCCGATCCAGACGTACCACGCGTCGGCAGGGGCATCGAACATGGCCCGGGTTGGTCGCGGGATCGGACTTAAAGCTACGCCGCGAGCCCCGCACCGACGAACCCCGCGAGGAACGACCCGACCGCCGCCAGAAGGGCGAGTCCGACCCGATAGCCGACCAGCGCGCGGTCGAAGCCCCGTTCCAGCGCGGTGGCGAGCGCGGTGAGCACCGCCGCGAGCGCGAGCACGTAGGTCGAGACGACGACGCCGAGCGCGCCAGTGGGGAACGGCTCGCCGAGCGCACTCGCGGCCATCCCGTCGGCGAGCGCGACCGTCGCACCGCCGACCAGCGGCCCGAACACCGCCGCCGTGTTCCGGAGCGTGCCGGTGACGCGGGCGAGCTCGCGGCGGGCCTCGCGCTCGACGCGCTGGAGGTCCTCGACGTGGTCGGCCATCGAGACGATCGCCCGGCCCGCAGGCCGGCCCTCGCGGGCGGCGAGCGCGAGTAGCGCGGCGACGCTCCGGGCCTGCGGGCTCGGCACGTCGGCGAGCGCGCCGTGTTCGCCGAGGAACGCGGTCCGGACTCCGACCCGGAGGCGACGCTGGACGCCCGCGGCGGTCGCGAGCGTCTCGCCCGTGCGGCCCGCGACCTCCGGGGCCGCGTCGGCGATCGCCGACTCGACGGCCGCGCCGTCGCTCACCCGCCGGCCCACGAGGTAGAGGGCGTCGGTCAGATGGCGCTCGACCCGCCGGGCGTCGTTCCGGACGAGCGTGACCGGCCGGAACCGCACGACGAGAGCCGCCCCGACCGCGAGCCCGAGCGTCGCGGGCCAGCGCGTCCACGCCGCGAGGGGCGTCGTCACGGCGAGTCCGACGAGTCCCGCGGCCGCGCTCGCGGCGACGACCGGCCAGCGGCGCTCGGGCACGTCGGGGTGAGAGCGGGCCACGTCGGGCGGGGGAAACGCCGCCGGTCGGCGCACGACGAGCCACGCGCCCGCACCGACGAGCAGTCCCGGCAACAACAGGTCGTAGACGACCGCGAGCGCGGGGATCGAGACGGGGACGCCAGCGACCCGTGCGGCCGGGAGCACCGCGACCAGCGCGAGCGGGAGCAGGACGCCGAACGCGTACACCCCGGTCGTCGGCGCCCGGGCGTCGTCGGCGAACGACGCCATCCGGTCGCGGGTGCCGTCGAGGATCGCGGTCATCGCCCGATCGAGGCTCCGGGCGCGTTCGCTCGCGGGGGCATCGGCGGCCGCCTCGACGAGCAGGACCGCCCGCCTGAGCGGTGGGTTCCGGTCGGCCCACGTCGCGCCGAACGCCGCGAGTCCCGATCCCGGCGTGCCCGCGGCGCGCCGGACGTGATCGCGGAGGCTGGCCGCGAGCGGCCCCTCGGCCGTCGCGGCGAACGACGCCGCCCGCTCGCTCGCGGGCTCGACGCGCATCCGGAGTACGAGTCGGGCGACCAGCGCTGGCGCGGCTCCCATCGCGGCGGTCCGCCGAGCCGTCGCGAGCGCGATCGGAGCGCGTCGAACGCACCGAGCCGCGCCGACTGCGACCGCGAGCAACGCCGCGGCGACCAGCGGTTGGAGCCCCGTCGGGGCGACGGCGAGCGCAGGGACCCCGAGACAGGCGACGAGGACGCCGGCTCCGCGCCCGGCACGCACCACCGCATCGGCGTCGGCGTCCGCGCCGAGGTACGAGAGCGCGCGTTCGAGTTCCGGACCGGTCGACGCCGGTCCGGAGACGAGCCGACCCAACCGCCCGACGAGTCTCACGAGCGCCTCCGGTCCGCGTAGGCCGCCGTCACGTCCGCCGGGTCGGTGCAGTCGTCGGCGGCTAGCTCGGCGAGCAGCGCCTCGCGGTCGGCGAGCGCCGCCCGGACGTCCGCGTAGCGCTCGTCGCCGCGCGCGAGTCGGGCGGCGAACCGGCTCTCGCCGCGCTCGATCCGCCCCGCCGGGTCGAGCGAGCCGCCCGAGCGCTCGAACAGGGGCTCGAACCGGTCGCCGTCGACGACCTCCTCGATCCGCGCGGCGCGGCGGCCGCCCTCCGGAGCGTCGCCGGCGTCGAGGGTCACCACGAAGTCCGTCGCCGCGAACGAGGAGGCCGGCACGTCTAGGTCCGAGACGACCCGTTCGCGGACGCCCGCGCCCCCGCTTCCGTGGATGGTGCCGAGCACCGCATCGCCGTTCGCGCCGACCCGCATCGCCTCGTAGAGGACGCGGGCCTCCTCGCCGCGGACCTCGCCGACCACCAGCGCACCGTCGCCGAGTCTGAGCGCGGCTCGGAGCGCCTCGGTCGGGTCGAGCCCGGTCCCGTCGTCGGTCGACGTCCGGAGCGGCTGGACGTCCCGGCCCTCGCGCTGGAGTCCGGCGACCGGGAGTTCGGGCGTGTCCTCGATGACGACCGTGCGGGTCCGAGCGGGCAGTTCCCACAACAGCGCGCCAAGCATCGTGGTCTTGCCCGCGCCACGCGGCCCGGCGATCAGCCCCGCCCCGGCGCGCTCGACCGCGAGCGAGAGGAACGCCGCGGCGTCGGCCGGCAGGGTCCCGTTCGCGACGAGCGCCGGCAGGGTCCAGGGCGTCGGGTCGCGGGCCCGGAACGCGAACGCCGGCCCGTCGCTCGCGGGGTCGGTGACGCCGGCCACCCGGACGCTCCCGGCCGCGGTGTCGGCGGTCGCATCGAGCGTCGGGGAGGCCCGCGAGAACGCCCGGCCGCTCGCGCGCCGGAACCGCGAGGCCAGCGTCTCGGCGCCAGTCTCGGTGAGTCGGACGTTGGTCCGCATCCGCTCGCCGTCGGCGACGACCCGTAGGGCGTTGTCGCCGACCGGCGCGGTGGCAAACACGTCCGAAACCCCGGGGTCTCCGAACAGATCGGCGAGCACGCCGTACCCGCGGGTGTGCTTTTCGAGGACGTCGGCGATGGTCGCGACCGGCGCGTCGGCGTCGTCGGCCGCCCGGCGGACTGCCCGGCCCGGGGCGCGCTCGCCGCCCGGGACGTCGCCGGCCGCGAGCAGGTCGTGGGCCCGAGCCAGCGTTTCGAGCGCGGGGCGGTCGAGGTCGCGCTCGACGGGGTCGAGGTGATAGGTCGCGATCGGCCCCGGACCGTCGTAGATCCGGACGGTCGCGCCGTTCGCGGCGGTTCGGCGATCGCGGAGCGTCGCGTCCGCGGGCGGGCGAGCCCCGACCCGGGCCTTCGCGATCGGCGGGCCGACGAACGCCGCGAGCGCGTCGGCGGCCGAGGACTCGCGTTCGGCGATCGCGGCCAGACCGGTCTCGGCGGCGATCTCGCTCGCGGGACCGGCGCGACCGACGGCGTCGCGCGCCGCCCGAATCGGCGCCGTCGTCGCCCGGTCGGCGAGGTCAGCGTCGTAGAACGCGACGCGCTCGACGAACCGACCCGCCGCCGCCAGCAGCGCCGCGGCGTCGGCCTCGTAGGCGCGTTCGAGCCAGTCGGTCCGCGTCACCACCGCGTCGGCCGCCCGGTCGGCGAGCGCACGGATCACGGTGGCTCGGCAGTCGGCGCTGTCGGCGAGGTCGCCGTCGCCGGGGCAGTCGGTCGCGTCCACGACGAGCGCCCCCGATTCGAAGCCGGGGTCGCACGCGCAGGCCGGATCGGGGCTCGCAGGATCGCCGAGTCGCGCCAGCAGGTCACGCATGTGGCGTGGTCGCCGCCCCCTCGGTGTTAAATGTCGGGGAGCCGCTCGGCCCGGTCGCGAGATCGTCGCCGAGCCCTGCCGGTTCGGCCACCTTTAGGGCGGTGAGCGTCCAAGCGCCGGCATGGACGAACGCGACGACCTGCTGATGACGCCCGGTCCGACGGAGCTCCCGCCGGCGGTCCGGGAGGCTATGTCCCGTCCGCCGCTGAACCCGGACGTCCAGCCCGAGTTCGCCGACTACTACCGTTCGCTGCTCGACAAACTGGCGAGCGTCTACCGCACCGACGACGACGTGGTGGTGCTCGCCGGGGAGGGTATCCTCGGGCTGGAGGCCGCGGTCGCGTCGCTGGTCGACGACGGCGAGGAGGTGCTCTCGCTCGCCAACGGGACCTACGGCGAGGGGTTCGCGGACTTCGTGACGACCCACGGCGGCGAGCCGACGCTCCACGAGGCTCCGTTCGACGCGGGATTCGACGTCGAGTCGGTCAAAGCCGCGGTCGAGGACGGCGACTACGCGGTCGCCACGCTGGTCCACTGCGAGACCCCGACCGGCGTGCTCAACGACATCGAGGAGCTACTCGGCGTGCTACAGGACGCCGGCGTGGTGACGGTGGTCGACGCCGTCTCCTCGCTGGGCGGGACGCCGGTTCCGACCGACCGGATCGACGTCTGTCTGGGCGCGTCCCAGAAGTGTCTCAGTTCGCCGCCGGGGCTGACGACCCTCTCGGTCAGCGACCGAGCGTGGGAGAAAGTCGCGGCGACCGATCAAGGCGGCTTCTACGCGAGCCTCGAACCGTGGCGCGGCCTCGATCTGGCCGACGAGGACCCCGACATGCTCCCGTACACCCACGCGGTGTCGAACCTCTACGCGCTGGAGGCGTCGCTCGATCTGCTCCTCGACGAGGGGCTAGGGTCGGTGTTCGAGCGCCACGAGGCCGCCGCCGAGCGGTGTCGCGAGCGCGGTCGCGACCTCGGGCTGGAGCCGTTCGCGCCCGAGTCGATGGCGTCGCCGACCGTGACCGCGTTCGAGATCGAGGGCCGCGCGGACGAGATCCGGGACCGACTCGAAGCCGACCGTGGCGTCGTCGTCGCCACCGGACTCGGCGAGCACGCCGAGGACCTGCTCCGAGTCGGCCACATGGGGTACGGCGCGACGATCGAGCGAGTCGACCAGACGATGGACGCGCTCGGGGCGATGCTCGAGGCGTCGTAGGGTCAGAGCGACCCCGCCGTCCGGGCAAACACTCATGTGGAACGACTCACAACTGTTCGGTATGAACAAGTGGCTACGCATCGGCGGGTGGGCCGCGCTCGCACTGGTCGGCCTCTGGGTGGTCTTCGAGGTCGTGAGCGTCGTCCTCGGCTTCCTCTCGTGGGTCGTGAGCACGGTCGTCTCGCTGCTCGTGTTGGCGCTGTTGCTGTATCTGGCGTACCTCGGAGTCTCGAAGCTGTTCGGCGGCTCCGGTGGCTCGGGCGGGTCCCGATCCCGATCGCAGTCCCGCGAGAAAGAACGCGCCTTCGAGTGACGTGGCGTCGCCGGTCGGTCGGGCAGCCCACCCGGTAGAGAGTGTCCGATGGGTGAGACACGACATCCGAACGACCCGTCGCCTCGTTCCGTCAGAAAGAGCCGGTGGAGGGATTTGAACCCTCGGCCTATTCCTTACGAAGGAATCGCTCTAGCCAGTCTGAGCTACACCGGCACGCTCGGCTTGTACGCACACCGAGCGCGACCTCGTGGCGCTCGCCTGCACTCATTACTACCTGCGACGGTGAAGATAAGCGTTCCGAAATCGCACGACCTCAGCGACTCAGCCGCACGTCGAGACAGACGTTGAGTTCGTGAGGCGCGTACGACCGGACCGTGTGGCGGGTCTCGACCGCGACCGCGTACTCGGGCTCGGCGGCCTCCCTGATCGCGGCCTCGCCGGGTCCGAACGGGTCCTCGTCGTGCTGGATGTCGTAGTAGTGGATCACGCAGTCGTCGCCCGCGAGTTCGACCGCGGTGTCGAGGAAGTCGTCGGCGCTGTGCGGGAGGTTCATCACCACGCGGTCGGCCCAGTCGGCGTAGTCGGGGGCGACCTCTCGGACGTCGCCCCGTCTCGCGGTGACCCGATCCGCGACGCCGTTCCGACGGGCGTTCTCCCGAAGGTACTCGACGGCTCGTTCGTTCAGATCGACGCCGACGACCTCCGCGCCGCGCTTCGCGAACGGGATCGCGAACGGGCCGACGCCCGCGAACATGTCGAAGGTCCGCTCGTCGGACTCGACCTGTTTGGCGACCCGGTGGCGCTCGGTGGCGAGCCGCGGCGAGAAGTACACCTCGGCGACATCGAGCAGGTACTCACAGCCGTACTCGCGGTGGACGGTCTCGGTCCCGTCGCCGGCGAGCACCTCCCAGTCGCGCACCCGGAGTTCGCCTTTGACCTTCGAGGCGCGGTTGAGGACGGTCTCGGCCGGAACGTCCGACGACATCACCGCGTCGGCGAGCTCGCGAGCGCGGTCGGCGTCGTCCTCGTCGACGATCACGATGTCGCCGAGCCGCTCGTAGGAGGGTTCGAACCCGAGCAGGTCGGCGGGGGTGTCCTGCGTGCGTCGCTCGTCGACCTCGCGGACGACGACGGTCAGGTCCTCGGGCACCGCCTCGGGGTCGGTGACCGGCACGAACAGAGAGCCGTCCTCGGATTCGATCTCGCGGTCCTCGGCGACGAGGTCTGCGTCCGCGAGCCTGCGGCGAGTCTCCTCGCCGCGCTCGCGGTCGACGCGCACGCACGGCGCTTCCATGACCGAGCGTTGGGTCGGTCCGGCGTTAACCCTGACGCTTCGCCGGCCGACGGCGACGCCGGGCTCGCTCGGCCGCACTCGAAAAGCTATACACCGGTCCGCTCGTAGCCCTGGTATGCTCACTTTCGTCGGACTCGGCCTCTACGACGAGCGCTCGATCACCGTCGAGGGCCGAGACGCCGTCCGGAGCGCCGATCGGGTGTTCGCGGAGTTCTACACGAGCAGGCTCCTCGGCGCGACCGTCGAGGACCTCGAATCGTACCACGGCGTCGACATCGACGTTCGCGACCGGGCGGGCGTCGAGCGCGACCCCGAGCCCGTCCTCCGGGCGGCCGAGGACGGCGACGCCGTCTTCCTCACCGCCGGCGACACGATGATTTCGACCACCCACGTCGACCTCCGACTGCGCGCCGAAGACCGGGGGATCGACACTCGGATCGTCCACGCTCCGACCGCCGAGTCGGCCGCCAGCGGGCTTACGGGACTCCAGAACTACCGGTTCGGGAAGGCGACCACGCTCCCCTTCGAGTACGCCCACGGCGCCGACGGACTGCCGGCCAGCGTCACCGACACCATCGACGACAACCGCGAGCGCGGGCTCCACACGCTGGTGTACCTCGACATCAAAGCCGATCGCGAGGAGTACATGACCGCCGACCACGCGGCCGGCCTGCTCGCGGCGGAGTACGGCGACGCGCTCGGCGTGGTGGTCGCGCGGGCCGGAAGCCCCGAACCGCTGGTCGCCGCCGATCGGCTCTCGGCGCTCGCCGATCGGGAGTTCGGCGACCCGCTCCACCTGCTCGTGGTGCCGGGCGACCTCCACCACATCGAGGCCGACGCGCTCGGGACGCTCGCGGGCGCGCCGGAGGAACTGCTCGACGTCGAGTGACTACCGTTTTTCGCCGTTGCCGTCGGCCCTGACGGGGCGGTCGGTCCCGACGGCGTCGTGGAGGTCGTAGTCGTCGCCGGTCGCGATGTACAGCACGTCCTCGGCGACGGTGAGGAGTTCGGGGACCTCGCGGGCGACCGCCCACGCGATGCCCACCAGCGCGACGACCGAGAGGCTCTGGGCGAGCACCCGATCGGAGATGAAATAGGAGACCATGTTGGGGTTCTGGTAGCCCACCAGCCCGCTGATCGGGTCGACGAAGATCTGGAACCACTGGAAGCTGAACGCGAGCGTGATGAACACGACTCTGACGAGGTTGAGCCCCCAGATAACGGGGATCGCGATCGCCAGCGCCCGGAGCTTCCGACCGAGCGGGGCCCGGACCGCGCCGATCAGCCCGCCGAAGATGGCCATGCTCCCGAGGCCGGTGCAGGCCAGCAGGACGTTGGTGGTGAACTCGCCCTTCGTCGGGTGGACGAACAGGTACGTGCCCTGAATCTCGCGGCCGTGGTTGATGACCTCGAACTCGTAGCCCATCGCGTCCATGACGAACGCCCCCTGGGCCGCCACGGTCTCGATCAGGAGGTGCTTTGCGGGCGTGATCATCGTGAACGGCAGGTAGATCAGCCCCATGATGGCGACCGCCCGCGAGAGCAGAAAGAGAGTCTCGCGGCCGTCGACGAGGAGGTAGGCGGCGTAGAGACACGCCGGTAGCGCCGCGAAGCTCAGTGCGCCCTCGATGAAACTGCGCTGCTCGAACGCGAAGTGCGGGAAGAGGGCGGCCCAGAAGACGCCAAAGACCACCCACGACGCGGCGGCGAGATAGCGCGCCCGACCGCGACCGCGCTCGCCCTCGTACCAGTCGTAGGCGACGGCCGCGGCGAACAGTCCGACGGTCAGCCACGCGAGCGCGTCCGTGAACGCGGAAGTCACAGTTAAGCGGTACCAAGTCCGCGAAGGATAAAGCATTGACGGCTCCGACCGCGACCGGTAACCGCGGCTTAGCTCACGCGAAACGTACCGTTTCTGCGCCGGGCGCCGTCGCTACGTGGGTCGGGTCTGCGAAAGAATGGGAACCGCGAATCGCACGGCACGTTGAATCGAACCCGGGGAGGGTTCGGTGGTTAGGTTGCGTTAGTTGCTGCGGCGGACTGCCAGCAGCGCGGCCGCGATGAGCGCGACCAGCGAGACAGCCATGCCGAAGCCGGGGATACCGCCGTCGCCACCGTCACCTTCCGTGGTTTCGGTCGCTTCGGTCGTCTCCTCTTCTTCGGTCGTGGTCGTCTCTTCAGTCGTGGTCGTCTCTTCGGTCGTCGTCGTCTCTTCAGTCGTCGTCTCTTCAGTCGTCTCTTCGGTCGTGGTCTCGTCGCCTTCGCCGTCGTCGTCGGACATCGATTCGACGAGGACCGCATCAGTCACTTCGTCGTCAGTGTCTCCGCCCTCGGCGTAGACACGAGTCAGCTGGGTGC